>NZ_CAMLDX010000029.1 GCF_946478885.1 uncultured Bacillus sp.
TGAAGGAAAAGGTGCTCAAGGTGCTTTATAAGTAGAAGGAACACTGGTAAAAAATAAAAAGAACGGAGCGGCTTTTTGTGACAAGCCGGGTCCGTCCTTTAATCATATATACAACGTTTCACGCTTTATAGTAATGTTTTCTAAAACACTTGAGATTCAGTACATTCCCCTGGTGCACAATCAAGAGGAAGCAGAGATACATCAACAAAGAATCTACTTTCCTATTGCACAGAGTCTGATCAGATGTTCTCAACACAAAAGCTCTAAGAAATGCCTTGTTGTGTGAATCGAGAGCAGCACATATGAAATAGCCCCGCTGCTAGAAGCACTTAATGATGGGAACAGGATTTATTAGCAAGCTCCGAGCCGGTTTCCCCGCTTAATAGATCGCCTCCTGTTGATCTTATTATTTCGTTAGTAACAGCATTCGAAATTGTTGTTGCCACAAGCTGAAGAAGATCATTAACATCTGATTGTGACTGTTTAAATTCATTTACAATCGGAATTTCATCCAATTCCTGTTCCAACTGACTGATCTTTTCTTCTGTCTTCTTTAAGGCTTCTTCTTTACTATAGTGCTGAAAATTAACTGCTTGTTTTTGCAGACCTTTGATTGCTTTAATGCTCGTTCTCACTTTCTCATTTTCGTGGATCGCTGCCTCGGCTCGTTTAAAGAAGTCAACTTCATCTGTTTCAGCAATCATCTTAGCAATTTCCCGCGCCTTTGCAATGATTTCATCCTTTGAAAAATTCCCCATTATTAGTCCACCTCAACCATTTCAAGTTCTTCTATCATTTTACCATTAAGTGACCATGTTTTGGCATCAGTTATTTTCACTTTTACAATTTTTCCGATAGCAGATTTTGGACCGGAGAAATTTACAAGCTTATTCCTGCGTGTATAGCCGGCAAGAATGTCAGGATTATTTTTGCTTTCTCCCTCAACAAGAACCTCAACAACCTGTCCCTTGTATTTCTGCATGGCTTCTGCTGAAAGCTCATTAACGACTGCATTTAAACGCTGTAGGCGTTCTTTCTTCACTTCTATTGGCACATTATCATGCATTTTTGCCGCTGGTGTGCCTTCCCGCGGAGAATAAATAAAGGTGTAGGCTCCTTCATATCCTACCGCGCGATATAATGAGAGTGTTTCCTCAAATTGTTCTTCCGTCTCATTCGGATATCCGACAATGATATCAGTTGTTAGAGCTACATTCGGAATCGCCGCTTTAATCTTCCTGACCAGTTCAAGATATTCCTCCCTTGTATATTTACGAGCCATAATTTTTAATACATCGGTTGAACCAGATTGTACCGGTAAATGGATATGTTCCAGCAAATTGCCACCTTTAGCAAGCACTTCAATTAGGTGGTCGTCAAAGTCCCGTGGATGACTTGTCGTAAAGCGGATTCTCGGGATCCCAATCTGGCGGATTTCATCCATTAGGTCTCCAAGTCCGTATTTCATATCAGAGAAATCTTTTCCATATGCGTTAACGTTTTGACCAAGCAATGTAATTTCCTGATATCCTTGTGTTGCAAGCTGTCGAACCTCTTGAATGATATCTTCCGGACGACGGCTCCTTTCCTTTCCACGTGTATATGGGACAATACAATACGTACAGAATTTATCACAGCCATACATGATATTTACCCACGCTTTAATCTTTCCCTGTCTGACTTTAGGAAGATTCTCTATCACATCGCCTTCCTTCGTCCACACTTCAACTACCATTTCTTTTGACATATAGGCATCATGTAAAATGTGCGGAAGACGATGAATATTATGAGTTCCAAAAATCATATCGACATGATGATGGGTTTTTAAAATTTTATTTACGACCGATTCTTCCTGTGACATGCATCCACAGATTCCTAATAATAAATCAGGGTTTTCAGCTTTTAATTGTTTAAGATGTCCAATTTCACCAAATACTTTATTTTCTGCATTCTCGCGGATGGCACATGTATTTAGTAAAATAACATCGGATTTTTCAACAGATTCAGCCTCCACATAACCAAGAGTCTGAAAAATTCCTGACATGACTTCTGTATCATGCTCATTCATTTGGCAACCGTATGTTAAGATTTTAAATTTCTTCCCATTGCCCATTCCCTGGAGCCTCACCGGAATCTTAAAATCCGTTAAAAAGTTAACCTGTTGTTTTCCGCGTCTTTTTCCTTCTTTTAAATCAGGAGCTTCATTAATCGTTACGTCTCTTCCAGAGATACGATAAGTCGTTTTTCCATTCTCTTGCTTGAGCATCTTAGCGCCGGTGAAATCAAAGTACTGGCTGTAATCCTTTTCGTCAGAAGCGGATTTTTTGTCCGTTGGCGAAGCAGGATTAATTTGCTGCGTTTGTTCTTTACGTTGCTTTTCGTTCATGTCAATCCCCTTTCTACTAAAAAACAATAACCATATCACTCATTGTTGACATACAACTAACCATTTTAAACTAATCATGTAAAACAAACAATATCATATACTATTAACGAAAATTATATCGTATTTTTTGCACATAGCCTTTTAAAAAAAAGGGACATGACCTGCCAACCATGCAGTGAAATTTATGGATGTGTCATAACGGACATATATTATTTTTCATTGTTGAAAAAGGCCGGTGAATATTCATCACCGGCCTCGATCGTTTATATTTTATACCAAACTTTATTATTCAAACTCTGCCACTAATTTATTGAAGTGCTCAACATCAAGATTCAAATCAGCTCCAATTAATGGTTTCTCTGCATAGCCTTTAATCAATTGCTGATAAGAAGAACGCTCAGTATTTTGATAAATCAGGCCTGTCACTAAACCATTGTGCTCCATAATAGTTTGCATGGCCGCTTCACGATTTGAAGGATCATAGTTTTCAACAGAACTTAGATGTGTCAGGTTTTCTTTAAACCAGTCATAAGTGTTGACTTTATTATAAGTAACACATGGGCTGAATACATTAATAAATGAGAAACCGTTATGTTTAATGCCTGCTTCAATTAGTGAAGTCAGCTCTTTTAAATCTGTTGAAAATCCTTGCGCAATAAATGTTGCACCAGCTGATAATGCTAATTCCATAGGTGAAACAGCCTGTTCTACAGAACCATAAGGTGTAGATTTAGTTTTAAATCCTGCAGCAGAACGAGGAGAAGTTTGTCCTTTTGTTAATCCATATATTTGATTATCCATCACAATATAAGTAATGTCGATATTACGACGGATCGCATGAACTGTGTGACTCATACCGATAGCAAAACCGTCTCCGTCTCCCCCGGAAGCAATTACTGTTAGATCACGATTTGCCATTTTCAGTCCTTGAGCAATCGGAAGGGAACGTCCGTGAATACTGTGGACGCCATATGAATTAATGTAACCTGAGATACGCCCTGAACAGCCGATACCAGATATAACAGCCAAATTTTCAGGTTCTAAACCTACATTTGCAGCAGCACGTTGAATAGCTGCCTGTACGGAGAAGTCTCCACACCCAGGACACCAGTTTGGTTTAACATTATTACGAAAGTCTTTAAATGTTGCCATTCTTATAACAACTCCTTGCATTTTGTGTAAACTTCATGCGGTAAATACGGATTTCCGTTGTACTTTAAAACTTTATTAATTTTTTCGATATTTCCAACGTTCATTTTAATGATATTCGCTAATTGGCCAGTAGCGTTGTTTTCTACAACCGCAATCTTCTTCGCAGAATTTACTAATGGCAGTAATTCATCAGTTGGGAAAGGATGAATTAAGCGAATATGAGCATGGTTTACTTTCAAGCCGTCTTTTTCTAAGCGTATAACAGCTTCTTCAATGGCACCTCTAGTTGAGTTGAACCCAATAATTAACAGGTCTGCTTCTTCATGCGGTGCATTTTTGTATACAGGAGTGTTAAACTTAATGTTATCAAGCTTTCTGAACCGTTTATCCATTTGTGCATTTCGGTTTGCAGCTGCTTCAGATGGTTTTCCTGTTTCATCGTGCTCAACACCGGTAACATGGTGAACACCGTATTTCATTCCAGGAATCACACGTGGTGATACGCCATCTTCTGTTACTTCATAGCGTTTGAAATAGCTGTTTGTTTCAGGAAGCTCATCTTGAATGAGTTTTCCACGGCGAATTTGCACCTTACTGTAATCAAGCGGATCTACTGTTTGTTTTCCGAGTGAAAGCTGTAAATCAGATAAAACAATAACTGGGCATTGGTATTCTTCTGCCAGATTAAATGCTTCTGCTGTATCATAGAATGCTTCCTGAACTGTACTTGGCGCCATGACGATTTTTGGAATTTCACCATGTGTTCCATAGATCATCGCCATTAAATCCGATTGCTCTTGTTTTGTTGGAAGACCTGTTGAAGGGCCCCCACGTTGGGTATCAACAATAACAAGAGGTGTTTCCGTCATACCGGATAATCCAATAGCTTCCATTTTAAGAGAAAGTCCAGGACCTGCAGAAGCTGTTATTGACCGAACACCACCATAGTTTGCTCCGATCGCCATTGTTGCTGCAGCAATTTCATCTTCAGTTTGAATCACAGCTCCACCAAGGGGTGGAAGTTGTTTAATTAAATATTCCATAATTTCAGAAGCTGGTGTGATTGGGTATGCAGCCATGAAGCGGCATCCTCCAGCTAAAGCACCCAGTGCAATTGCATCATTACCAATCATAAACAAACGTTTTTGTCCATCTGCTTTTTCTAATTCCATAATTTGAGTGGCATCAGTTAATTGATTTTTTAGATAATCATAGCCAGCCTTAATTGCTTCCATATTCTTATCAACGACTTGTTGACCCTTTTTCCCAAAAATCTCTTGAACTACATCTTTAAATACGTTAATATTTAAGTTCAGGATAGCGCAAGTTGCTCCGACTGCCACCATGTTCTTCATTAAAGAAGTTCCAAGGTCAGTTGCAATTTCTGTAAATGGAACCGCATACATCGATGCTTGCGTATCTTCTGGTTTCTTAGGATTTAATCTGGAATCAGCAATAATAATTCCATTTTCATGAAGTTCTTTATAGTTTACGTCAATTGTTTCCTGATCAAAAGCTACTAAAATATCAAGATCATCGGCAATTGATCGAACCTGTGTTGTGCTAACGCGAATTTTGTTGTTTGTATGGCCGCCTTTAATCCTAGAGGAAAAGTGACGATACCCGTATAAATAGTATCCTAAGCGGTTTAATGCGATAGAGAATATCTCTCCTGTGCTTTCAATTCCTTCTCCCTGCTGTCCTCCAACTTTCCATGAAAGCTGATTGATCATGTTTTACACCCCTTTAATTACGTAAAGAATAAGTTCTGTATGTAACTTTTTGTTTAGTATAACATCCTTCCTATCCAATAACTAAAAATATGCTTGCTTTTTTCATTATTTTTCAATATTTTTGGAAATTGAATAGCTCTAAACGTTTTCAATTCTAGACCTGATTGATCAAAAAAGCAACCCTTTCTGACAAATTTATGACCAAAATATGAATATTTTTTATTTATGAAATAATAATGCTTTTTTCATATTGATTTTTTGTAATTACTTGTTCTAAAACTAAAAATGAAAACGTTTACATTTTTTTATATCTAAATATTTACTTCCTTAACCATTCCTATTCTTATTGAAATCTTTATTTTATATCAGGATAATGTATTTTTTATTGTCAAGTAGAGCATTCCATGGTTATTTTCCAGAAGAAAACCTGTTTGCTCAGGCAAACAGGTTATACTTATTTCGCGATGTGCTTATTTATCTGGGCTCAATAATTAATTTGATCGCTGTTCTCTCTTCACCATCAATTTGAATATCAGTGAAGGCTGGGATACAAATTAAATCCACTCCGCTAGGCGCAACGAATCCTCTTGCGATCGCTACCGCTTTAACCGCTTGGTTTAATGCACCTGCGCCGATTGCCTGGATTTCTGCCCCGCCTCTTTCTCGCAGAACCCCAGCAAGAGCACCAGCTACAGAATTAGGATTAGACTTTGCTGAAACCTTTAATATTTCCATTCCTAGCTCCTCCTTGTTTGATCCCTTCCATCTGTGTGTAGAATGAACATTTCAGGATATATCATTCCATTGATACTATATTCAGGAGATCTGCCGTATATTCCGGCTTGGACGAAAAGAAATGGTTTCAGACACATTTTGCTGTAAAAAACCTTCTATTATATATGTGAACAACCAAACACATTGTTCTGCTCATAATTTATATGAATTATGAATAAAATGGATGCTCCTCATTTATTTGAATCGGTTCAATTTTCTTGGCGTGACCCGTTTTCTTATCAATCTCAATGGACACAGCGCATAGCTGGGAACGGCCGTTCTTAGGAGCCTCAAAACGAGCTGGCATACCGGTTAAAAATCTCCGAAGCACCAGTTCTTTTTCCATGCCTAATATGCCATCATATGGACCTGTCATACCCACATCTGACATATAAGCCGTTCCTTGAGGCAAAATACGTTTGTCTGCTGTTTGTACATGTGTATGAGTCCCTACCACAGCAGATACTCTTCCATCCAAATACCACCCCATTGCCTGCTTTTCACTGGTCGCTTCAGCATGAAAATCAACAAAAATTATTGGTGTTCTTTTTTGTGCCTCTTGAATAAGCTCGTCTGCTTTTTGAAAAGGGCAGTCATTTGGCGGTAAAAAAGTTCTTCCCTGGAGACTGATAACTGCTACTTCATCCTGATTCATCTTATAATACACGATTCCCTTTCCAGGGTTATTTTCCGGAAAATTCGCTGGTCTGACAAGATATTTTGCGTCGTCAATAAATTCATATATTTCTCGGTTATCCCAGGTATGATTTCCTAATGTAACAACTTGTGCACCAGCCTCAAGAAATCCACGATATATTTTTTCCGTTATTCCTCTCCCTCCAGCTGCGTTTTCTCCATTGATTATCGTTACATGTGGACGATATTTCTCTTTTAATTTTGGAAGATACATTTTCACCATGTCTCTCCCCAATGAACTAACTACATCCCCAATAAATAAAATGTTCATGAAACAATCCTTTCTGCAAAGTGTGTTAATCTCAAATATCCCTTGTCATGTACACAAAATAAAGCGGTGTGGATACACCGCTTTATTTTGCATATTCAACTGCTCTTGTTTCACGAATAACCGTAACTTTAATATGTCCTGGATAATCCAGTTCATTTTCAATTTTTTTGCGGATATCGCGAGCAAGTCGATGTGCTTCAAGGTCATCGATTTGTTCTGGTTTAACTGAAATCCTGACTTCTCTGCCTGCCTGAATTGCGAAAGATTTATCAACTCCATCAAATGATTCCGATATTTCTTCCAGCTTTTCAAGTCGGCGAATGTAGTTTTCAAGCGTTTCTCTTCTTGCACCTGGACGTGCTGCAGAAAGTGCATCCGCTGCTGCAACAAGAACCGCAATAATTGAAGTTGGTTCTGTATCACCATGGTGAGATGCGATACTGTTGATAACGACAGGATGTTCCTTGTATTTTGTTGCCAGTTCAACCCCAATTTCAACATGGCTACCTTCCACTTCATGGTCAATCGCTTTCCCGATATCATGGAGTAACCCTGCACGGCGTGCCAATACTTCATCTTCGCCGAGCTCAGCTGCCAGCATTCCTGTCAGCTGTGCTACTTCTATTGAATGCTTAAGAACATTTTGGCCGTAACTTGTACGGAACTTTAAACGACCAAGAATTTTAATCAGATCAGGATGCAAGCCATGGACTCCGACCTCAAAGGTAGTTTGTTCTCCGATTTCACGAATATGTTCATCCACTTCGCGTCGTGCTTTATCTACCATTTCTTCAATACGTGCAGGATGTATTCTGCCGTCTTGAACGAGTTTTTCTAATGCCAGGCGTGCTGTCTCCCGTCGGATTGGATCAAAACCAGACAGAATGACGGCTTCTGGTGTATCATCAATAATGAGATCAATCCCGGTAAGGGTCTCTAAAGTGCGAATATTACGCCCTTCACGACCGATAATCCGCCCTTTCATCTCATCATTCGGAAGATTAACGACTGATACAGTTGTTTCAGAAACATGATCAGCTGCACATCGTTGGATAGCTAGAGACAAGATGGATTTTGCTTTCTTGTCAGACTCCTCTTTTGCTCGTATCTCGCTTTCTTTTATCATTACAGCGATATCGTGATTTAATTCATGCTCGACCCGCTCTAAAATGATGGCCCTTGCCTCTTCACGAGTTAAGCCCGAGATTCGTTCCAGTTCTGCTTGCTGTTTTTGTACGATCTCGTCCACTTTGCTTTCCATCTCTTCAATATGCTGTTGTCTTTTATTAAGAGAATCATCTCTTTTCTCTAAAAGAGCTTCACGTTTATCTAACGTTTCATCCTTTCGGTCAAGATTTTCCTCTTTTTGCAGTAAACGATTTTCTTGTTTTTGCAGTTCATTCCTTCGATCACGAATTTCTCGCTCTGCTTCGTTACGAAGCTTATGAATTTCATCCTTTGCCTCTAACAGGGCTTCTTTCTTCAGAGTCTCAGCATCACGCTTTGCATCTTCTAATATTTGATTTGCTGCATTTTTAGCACCTGCTATTTTTGCTTCAGCAACGGATTTACGGTAAAGATAGCCAACAACTACACCGACGATAAGGCCAAGCAAAATGGAGATGACTGCTGTCGTAAGGTCCATCATTTCACCTCCTTCTGCTATGAACTTTTTTTGTTACGTTTCTAAAGTGTCAACATGTACATTGCAAATTTCAATATACAGCTCATATAGCTTTTCAAAACTCATAGAAATGTAAAATATACAATTTTATTGTAAGGCTGCGTATTTTCAATGTCAAGTTTGTCTTCAGGCTTTTGTAATTTATGTAAAATCCTGCTAGTTAGAGCTGCTCTCGACAAAGCATAATAAAAAGACTCCCTCACTTTTCCACCCAATGCCTCCTATTATAAATGTATAAACATCTGACATCGGAGTATGTTCTGCTAGTGAGACAGTCTCTTCATTTTTATTTATCCATTAAATTAAGTTCATCCTGAAGGTTATCTTCTCCCTTAGAACTGGCCTTTTCTTCGCCGTCAAGACCATAATGATTGCGGACTTGCTGTTGGATTTCCTGAAGGAGTGCAGGATGTTCTTTCAAATACAATTTTGCATTTTCTCTGCCCTGTCCAACCCGCTCATTATTATAGGAATACCATGAACCGCTCTTTTGAACGACATCCAATTCTGACCCGATATCAATAATTTCTCCCTCTTTTGAAATCCCTTCACCGTACATAATATCTACTTCTGCCGTCCGGAATGGGGGAGCTACCTTGTTCTTCACAACCTTGATTTTCGTTTTATTACCAACCATTTCGCTACCCTGTTTAATGCTTTCCGCACGCCTTACTTCAAGACGGATGGATGCATAGAACTTTAACGCGCGACCGCCTGGAGTTGTCTCGGGATTCCCGAACATTACACCGACTTTTTCACGAATTTGATTGATAAAAATCGTAATCGTTTTTGACTTATTAATGGCACCGGAAAGCTTGCGAAGTGCCTGGGACATTAGACGTGCCTGCAGGCCGACATGAGAATCGCCCATCTCGCCTTCTATTTCAGCCTTCGGTACGAGTGCAGCAACCGAGTCGATGACAATGATGTCAATGGCACCGCTTCTTACAAGGGCTTCAGCTATTTCAAGGCCTTGTTCCCCTGTATCCGGCTGAGATAGCAATAATTCATCAATATTGACTCCGAGCTTTTGTGCATATTCCGGATCAAGCGCATGTTCAGCGTCGATAAATGCTGCCTGACCACCCTGTGCCTGTACTTCTGCAATGGCATGAAGCGCTACAGTTGTTTTACCAGAACTTTCTGGTCCGTATATTTCAACAACACGTCCCCTCGGATATCCTCCAACTCCAAGGGCAATATCAAGCGCCAAGGACCCGCTCGGAACAGTTGAAATTTTCTGTTCTGCCTGTTCACCGAGTTTCATAATGGAACCTTTGCCAAACTGCTTTTCTATTTGTTTTAATGCCTGTTCAAGGGCTGCCTGACGTTCATTCACTATTATATATCCTCCTTTATCATGGACCGAAATAGTATCGTAATTAGCGGTTATTTGTCTCAAAATCTAATATAACTATATCTTTTTTTTCTCTATTTGTCTATCAAAAAAACGAACGTTTATTCGTTATTTTTCACAGCCAGCATAATTGAAAAATCATAAATTCAAGTTGAAAGTTCATTTTTATGACCTTGTTCGCCCCTGAAAATTCATTTTAGCCACTTTTTAAATTTGATCAAAAAAGGCCTGCTCAAACTGAAGGAAGACACCTCCACTATGAGACAGCCTCTAGGACCAAACTTTTATTTTCTCAGACTTTTTAATAAGTAATAACAGCCGTATTTCACTGAACGTTTCCGAATTGACGTACGGTTTCCGCTCAAATTCAGCTTTTCTACTCTCGTAGGCTGCCCTTTTATGGCAATGCCAAGATAAACCGTCCCTGCCGGTTTACCTTCTAAATCCTCAGGCCCAGCAACACCGGTAAAGCTGATTCCAATATCGGTCTTTATTAGCCTAGATACATTCTCAGCTAATTGCTGTGCACAGGAAGCACTGACTACCCCATCCGTATCGATGGTCTCCTGTTTGACATGCAGTACTTCATGTTTAACCTGTGGAGAATAGCAGACAACTCCGCCTATTAAGAGTGAGCTTGCACCCGGGACCGCAGTTAACTCCTTTTGAAACATACCTCCGGTTAGGCTTTCTGCTGCAGCAATCGTAAGTTGCTGCTCTTTTAAAAGCTTTGACAGTTCCTCCATTAGAGAAGTGTCATCATATCCGTATAAATATTCACCTACACGCTCAAAAATTTTTTCTTCTGTTTCCTCAATCAGCTTCATCGCAACATCAGCTGCTTGATGCTTTGCAGTAATTCTTAATGCGACTTCACCTTCGGAGGCGAGCGGAGCAATTGTCGGGTTGGATTGAGCATCAATTAAATCATCAATTTTCATTTCAAGATCTGATTCGCCAATTCCAAAAAACCTTAATACTTTGGAAATGATCCGATCCTGCAATTTCAGCCGCTCCATCAACAACGGACGGGCATAAGCTGTAAACATCGGTTCCATTTCCTTTGGCGGTCCCGGCAGAAGCATATATGTATGGTTTTGAACAGTAAAGATCATACCGGGAGCCATGCCGTGATCATTTTTTAAAACCATTGATCCTTCAATCACCAACGCCTGTTTTCTGTTATTTTCCGTTGTCATGCGTCCGACACGCTGAAAATATTCATTAATATATTGAAGAGCGTCCTGATCCATTACAAGCTTTCTGTCGACATGACGTGCCACTGTTTCTTTTGTTAAATCGTCTTTCGTAGGACCGAGGCCACCGGTAAAAATAATTAGATTTGAACGGCTTTCAGCAATTTGAATGGCATGTTCCAATCTGGTAGCATTATCGCCGACAACAGTGTGATAATACATATTGATCCCCATATCAGCGAGGTGGCTTGATAAAAATTGAGCATTTGTATTCACGATCTGTCCCAATAATAATTCGGATCCAACGGCAATGATCTCTGCATTCATTCACATCCCCCTTTTCCTGTTTAATCATTTATTGTACTTGCGTGATTTGAAAACAATATCCCGCTCTGCTTATTTGGAATGAATAAATGGTTCTTTATTTTTAATGAAATAATCCACTCCGGACCACACAGTAAAGAACAAGGCAACCCACAAGGCTATTCTATCAAATGGAATAGATATCATTTCAAATAAAATATTGTGCAGCAACAAGGCGGAAATAGCGACAATTTGCGTCCAGGTCTTGATTTTCCCCAGCATATTCGCTGCAACCACTTCTCCCTGCCCGGCTAATACAAGGCGCAATCCAGTAACCGCAAATTCACGGCTGATGATAACAATAACGATCCATGATGCTGCCATATCTAGATCGACTAGGACAATCAGGGCAGCAGAAACTAACAGCTTATCAGCAAGAGGATCTAAAAATTTTCCTAGATTTGTGACTAAATTGTATTTTCTTGCATAATGGCCGTCAATCCAATCGGTACAGGAAGCGATAATAAAAATAATTGCACCAACTAAGTGAGTAACCGGCATCTCAGCACCTAAAATGGTAATCTCGCCCCAAGAAAATGGAACAAGCATAATAATAAGAAAAACAGGTATTAACAAAATGCGTGAAATTGTGATCTTATTTGGTATATTCAATGCAATAACCCCCATTAATAGAGAAACGGCAGTTCCTTGTCCAACAACGGGACTATCCAGGATATGCTAACAAACGGAACTCCTCCCCGCAAGGTGCAGCTAAAAGCTCTTGCTCTGGTAACGCCTGTCAGGCCCTGTGCAGCAGAAGATGGCAATGTCAGCCGATGTTGCACTCTTTCCTCTTGAGACTCGCGGAGCAAGGGAAGGAATAGGATAGTGATTTTCACGTGTCGTAGGCGAAATTCACCAAATGCTGGACGTTGGAGCCAGCCGTTCGTCCATATTCAAAAATTTATCTTTTTGTTATGAAACTAAATAATTTTCGTAATCTATTTATCAAAATACCGAAATATTATGACGTGAAAAAATAGTCATCAAGTACGATGACTATTTTTCCAATTCCGCTTTAACATAGTGGATCGCAATATCCTGTTTAACGACATCGGAAGGAGAAATGGCATAATCCAGTTTTTGATCATTTACATAGATCTCTGTTGCCGCTGTATTACCTACAACAATAATGATATCCGTTTCCTGTGATAGATCAAATGTCTGACTGTTTGTTCCATCCTTTTTCAGCATACCTTGGAAGAATGAATAGCCTTTACCGTTTTTAACATTTACCCATGTCTCTCCAGTAGAAACCAGCTTTAGTTCAAATTTTTCAGCATTTTTTAGCTCATAAGCAGATTTGTCACCCTGTGACTGTGTTACAGCAAGCTCTTGCTTGACTTTAGTCTCATTGTCTTTCTTTGTATCTTCTTTCTTTGCATCGTTTGCTTCTTTAGCAGATTTAGTTTCCTTTTTGTCTACTGAAGTGTCTTTATCAGCATTTTCTTGAGATTTCTGTTGTTCTTCATTAGTTAAATCTTTAGATTCTTCATAAATGACCTGCTCTTGATCATTTGGAGAGGGATCCCCTGCGGAATTCCCCGCATCCCTTTGTGCCATAAAATACCAGACGAAAGCAAACGCACCAACAATAAAAATACCAATTAACAGCATTGGCAGAATATCTAAAACCTTCGAACTGGTTTCAGAAAATATTTTTCTTGATTGTACACGTGAAAGCTGACCCGAGAGATCATCATTCGTTGTACTGGGTACTTCATTTTTAAACTCTTCAAAAAGAGCCTCTGGTTCTAATCCAACAGCTTCAGCATACTGCTTAATAAATGCACGTACATAAAAATTCCCCGGCATTAAACTGTAATTGCCTTCCTCAATCCCTTGTAAGTAACGTTTTTGAATTTTAGTGATTGATTGTAAATCATCCAAACTTAAACCTTTTACAATACGCGCTTCTTTTAATCGTTTTCCTATTTCTGTCACAAGTAACACCTTCCAACTAGCTAAATATCAAAACCACCAAAATCGGTTGAAAACATATCATTTTGTTCGATGATTTCATATGTAATTTCTTCATCATGATCATTGCGCAATTCAATTATATAATCAAAATCATCGATCGTATATTCTGTATTCTGCACAAATATATCAGGGTGCTCCACTACCTTTACCGAAGGTAGCCTCATAATTTCTCTTATGAGCTGCCAGTGGCGCTCATTGGCCCTTCTGGTTGAAACAATCCCATCAAGTATAAACACGTTTTTCTCACTATACTCATCCTCAATAAGGTGATTTCGCATTGTTTGTTTAATGAGTGTAGAAGAAACAAAAATCCATCTCTTATTTGCACAGACACTAGCTGCCACAATTGATTCCGTTTTACCGACTCTTGGCATTCCTCTAATTCCTATCAATTTGTGGCCTTCCTGCTTCATTAATTCTGCCATAAAATCAACTAAAACGCCAAGCTCAGCACGAACGAAGCGAAAGGTTTTACGATCATCAGCATCTCTGTAGATATAACGGCCATGTCTGACAGCTAGCCTGTCTAAAAGCTTAGGTTTCCTTAATTTCAATAAAGTAATGGTTTCCATTGTATTTAAGATCGATTTAAGCCGCATAATCTGCTTTTCATCGTTTGCTAAAATCAGCAAACCGCGGCGTCCTTCATCCACTCCATTAATCGTAATAATATTAATCGACATCATGCCTAATAATGAAGCAATATCACCTAAAAGTCCAGGACGATTTGTCGTTATCTCATATTCTAAATACCATTCTTCCTTCTCCATTTTTCCAACCCTTCCTGCCGCAATAAGTTGAAATAAATTTATTATAATGGTTTTAACTATTTTAAAACTATGTATAAAAATAAAATGTAGTGTATGATTCCTTCAAAATCAATGATATCAATTTCTCCTAAACTCTATCATAAAGGATATTAGTGGAAGATGAAAGAAAAAAACGGGAATTCAAGGAGATTTCACTAAAATTAATGATTTTGTCTTCATTGGTTTAACCATATGAGGCTGTCCCATAAGATATCAGATATCTACAGTTTATCTCTATCCAGTGCCGATTTATGCAAAGCGACACCAGTTCCTGTTTTATTGCGCCTAACACCCTTTGCTTTTGGGACAGCTTCAAGTACATAAAAAAGAGAGGCTGCCCCCCCTTTTTTGCTTAATGTGTTCCTGAACCGTTATTTTGCACTAATTTTACCATCATGTTAGCAATGGCATGCTGCTCATCCTTGCTTGCTACAGACCATAAATCCGCTAACACTCGCTCCTGTTCATTTTTTGGATCTACTTTTTTTGCTAAGTAATCTCCTACTTGATAAGCAAGATCGTTAATGGCTTCCTTTGCCCCTCCTTGATCTTCGAATTGATTCAGACGATCACCTAAAAAATCTTTCCATTGCTGCCAGTTTTCTAAAACAGACATTTTAGAACCTCCTTCAAAATTAGTACATCGTTATTTTGCGAAGCAGAGGTTCAAAATATACACAAAAACATTTCTCTAATTTGTTAATCGATTATGTATACCAACCGCCATTGACCTTTAAGATTTCACCGGTAATATATTTCGATTTCTCAGAAAGCAAAAACGAAACGCTTTCCGCTATATCCGCCGGTTCAGCCAATCTTCCCATCGGGATTTCGCTTTTAATCGTTTCAAGTTCTTCCTCTGAAAAATCGGCCATCATCGCTGTATTAACAGCTCCAGGAGCAATTCCATTGACACGGATGCCGTTCAGTGCAAGTTCTTTTGCCAATGCCTTTACAAAGGCAATCTGGGCACCCTTCGCCGTAGAATATATCACTTCACAGGCCGACCCGGTTTGCCCCCAAATCGAGGTGATGAATAGGATGTTCCCCTGCTGCAGTCTCAGCATCTTGGGAAGAAGCTCCTTCGTCAATAGAATCGGCGAAGTAACATGCACAGCCATCATTGTATCAATGGTTTCTTGCTCTGTATCAACAAACAAGCTGTAGTGGCTGATACCGCTGTTATGGATAATAGCATTGAGCGAAAATACACTATCAGCTAACTGTTTGCAGCCGTTAGGTGTTGATAAATCTGCCTGTATCGGTATATACTCCCCCTTATACTGCTGAAGAATGTCCAACAGCTCACAGATGGACTGTTCATTTTTATAATAATGTAAATATAGGGAAAAACCTTCGCTGGCTAATTTTTCCGCAATTGCACGGCCAATTCCGCCGCTCGCACCTGTTATAAGGGCAAAATTTTTCAAAACGATCACTTCCCCAGAAAAAAATACCCATTCATTTTTCTATTGTATCATCTTTTCCTGCCTCTAAATAGAGAAGCCCGCTGCCACCATTTATATAGGACGATGGCAACAGTCTGAATACTGCACTTTCCGAATCGTTATTATTTAGGAACCACCTGACAAACCGTGAATCTTTCTTCAGCGATAAAATCTGCTGCGGTTTTTTTCACATCCTCCAGCGTAATTCGCTCAAGTGTAGGAACGACATCAAATAAATTCATTTCGTTAAAGGTATACCTTGTGAATTGATTGGCAATATATTCCGGTGAATTAACCGCACGGAGAAAGGCACCAATCTTTTTCTTTTTTGCCCGTTCCAAAGACTCAGGTGTAAAGAATGTCCCATTCTTCGCAGCCAATAGCATGTTCGCCAGTTTTTTCTCCAACTGATCCGGATCCTTTGTATCTCCGCCTATCATAGCAAAACCAAAGCCCTGTTCCTGACTGTAATCATAGAAAAAGCTGTCATCAATGAGACCTGCTGAATACAATTGATCATAATTGTCAGAGCTCTTCCCGAATAATAAATCTAAAATGATGTTTAACGTTAATTCGTATTTTTGCATTTCGGCCCCATTGATATTTGCACGGTTGGCCTTTATTCCAACGAGACATTTTGAGGTTTGCACATTCATTTGCAAAACCTGCCCTTTTTTAGCTGCTTCAAGCGGTTCATTCGGGAACTGTCGTTTAATTTCCGGAGCATGATTGAAATGTTTCTTTGCTTGGTTCTCTCTAATCTGCTTCATGATAGTCTCAGGCTCAATTGGTCCGACAACAAATAACAGCATATTGCTTGGATGGTAAAATGTCCCATAGCATTCATATAATAAATCCTTAGTAATGTAGGAAATGGAATCAATCGTTCCGGCAATATCAATCGACACAGGATGATTCTGGTATAAATTTTGAATCAGCCCATAATAGAGCCTCCAATCAGGATTATCATCATACATAGTGATTTCTTGTCCGATGATCCCTTTTTCTTTCTCTACAGTTTTTTCACTGAAGTATGGTTCTTGAACAAAATCCATTAAGGTTTCCAAATTTTGTTCTACATTTGTTGTACTAGAAAATAAATAAGCAGTCCGAGTAAAGGATGTGAAAGCGTTGGCAGATGCACCCTGTCGGCTGAATTGCTGAAAGACATCTCCGTCCTCCTTTTCAAACAGCTTATGTTCCAAAAAATGGGCAATTCCGTCTGGAACCTTGACATACTCCTGTTTTCCAAGTGGAACAAAATGATTGTCAACAGAGCCATATTTCGTGGTAAAGGTAGCAAATGTCTTATTAAATCCTTTTTTCGGTAAAATATATACTTTTAAGCCATTTTCAAGCTGCTCATGGAAAAGTTCTTCTTGTAGCTGATCAAATTCGATTTTTTCCACTATGACTGCCTCCCTTCAGTTAAGAAATAAATCGTGTCTAATTGGATCTTAGAGGCTACTTTCACAATATCCTCTTTTGTCACTTTCTCCATTTCCTCAAGCCATTTATCAAGTGATATATTTGCTCCTGAAACAATATTATGATAAAGAATCTCAACGATACCTCGAGAAGTATCAATCGTTTCCAGCAACTGATTTTTTATGACCGCCTTCGTTTGTTCAATTTCATTATCTGTGAAATCTCCGGATTTCATTGCTAGTAACTGTTCTTTTATAATCGAAACGGCCTGATTGTAATTCTTATTATCAATCCCTGAAATCACAAGCATTAAACCTTTATGGCTTTCCAGTCGGCTGGCTGCGTAATAAGCAAGACTGGCTTTTTCCCGTACATTAATAAAAAGCTTTGAATGCGAAAAGCCTCCGAAAATGCCATTGAATACCTGTAAGGCATAATAGTCATCATCACCGTAATAGACATTCGTCCGACAGCCGATATTTAATTTGCCCTGTTTCACATCCTGATTTTCAATAATCTCTTTTTCTTCCTGTACAGACCTACCGATATTTAATACCGCTTTTTTTGGAGTGCGATCTAATAGTTGAAAAAGACTTGTAACTGTATTTTCTACCTCAGCGCTTTCGACATCACCAACAACGTATAAGTCCAGTTCATCTTCAGTCAGCGCCCGCTGATAATAATCATACAAGTTGTCTGCGGTAATCGCATCCACATCTTCAACAGCTCCATGAACATTTAGTTCATACGGCTCTCCCTTGCACATTTCTTGAATAAGTCTGAAATTGGAATATTTCATTTTATCATCATAGACTGATTGAATCCGCTGTTTTAATGAGCGCTTTTCATTTTCCACAGTATTGTTATCAAAAGCCCCATCCGTTTCATTTGGATGAAGGATCACTTCTGCTAAAAATTCCAGTGCCTTTTGCAAAAGCGGTTCTGCACCTGATAGAAATTTCTCATTGGCAATTTCGATTGTCAGGCTGATAATATGGTATTCACCTTTTTTGGCTAAATCGATATAAAAAGTAGCGCCATATAAATCATCTAAATAAGTTCTTAACAAAGTAGTGGTTGGATATTTTTTGCAGTTGCTTTGCAATACATTTGGTAACAGTGCCCTTTTTGTCACATCCATCCTCGTTAGAGGCGATTTCATTTTAAAAACGATAGTATTCGTTTTATATTTTTCAGTCGGGATGATATGAAGCTTCATTCCTTTTAGATTTCTCACTTGTTCGGATATAACACCCATGTATCTGCCCTTCCTCCTTTAAATGTCACTTATATTATGATATGTAATTACCCAGCTTGTTATTTTCTATATTCTCCTATTAATACCACCATATTCTTACTATATAAGCAACCATTTATGGATATTGAAGTTTTTACAATGACAAAAAACCCGCTTAACGGGCTTTTCATTTTTCAAGTCTGTTTGCACAGGCTTTCTTCACACTCTTTTTCGCAAAACATGAAAACGAAATCTGTCAGCGCGAAAATAATTAACAGAATACAGAATTGGCTCATCATCTTCATCATAATGCATCTGCTTTAAGACAAGTAAAGCAGTTTCCGGTTCACATTCCAAAATAGGCGAGATTTTCTCATGATAACCCATAGGTTCAATTTCAGAAACAGCATACATGATTTTTTTTTGATGAGTTTCTTCCAAAAGTTCGTAAATGGATTCGTGTTCATGAGTGAAATTTTCCGGGAATTTATCCACCGGTACTTTATCAAGACAATAAGCAACAGGCTCTCCATTTGCTGTCCGGACTCTTTCTACGACAACAAGTTCATCATCCATCGAACAGGAAAAATGCTCTGCGTCTTCTTCTGTAAATTCTTCTGTGTCTGTGCAAAGAAAAATAGTTCCTGGTGTCATCCCCGCCTGTTCAATCATTCCTGTAACACTGTTCAATTGTTCAATTCCCGTGTTGAAAAGCGGTCTCGCATTTACAAACGTGCCGACTCCATGCCGGCGGATGATAACATTTTCTTCTTCAAGAACCCTTAAAGCTTCTCTTAGCGTTGCCCGGCTTACACCCATCTGGTTGGCAAGATCAAATTCAGAAGGCAGTTTTTCTTTTTCTTTATATAACCCTTCTTCAATATCTTGCTTAATGCGATCAATGATCTGTAAATATAAGTGCCGATTATTTGATTTAATCGAAGACATGCAGGACTCCCCCAACTTTTTTTCTAAGACATCAGACCTTGATCTGAATAATTTCTACCAATTGTGAAATAATATAACACCTTTCGAAAAATAAATAAATAGTGTTTTACGAATATTGTCGAAAATCGAGATAAAGGATGTAGGATAAGGTAATTAGTTATACGACTTATTACCATCATACATCATATATGAGAAACAGCAACAATGGTAACCATAATTAAGAAAAGACACGGCATATTGTTTAACATGCATCGTACTGTTTAAATCCCTCCAATCCCATTGACAACCAGAAAATAATTCACTATAGTAGCAATGACTCTATTCATGATTATATACCATTACCTAAATGGGAGAGGTTCATAGCAGATACCCTCTATAAAAAACTATGGCTTTGATATTATACATCAACCATATCCAGCTGCGGGTATGGTTTTATTTTTTCAAAGTTATCCTTTTGCTATGAGCCTTTGTATATATAAAAAATATATATAGGAGGCTATTTTTATGTCTAAAAAAAAGAATCCTCAATTAGAGGATATTACATTATTAGGAAATCAGAATATCCAATATTTATTTCATTATACCCCGGAGATTCTCGAGGTATTTGAGAATAAACACCCCGACCGGGATTATTTTGTGAAATTTAATTGTCCCGAATTCACCAGCCTTTGCCCAATAACAGGACAACCGGATTTTGCCACAATTTATATCAGTTATATCCCGGATAAAAAAATGGTAGAAAGCAAATCACTCAAGCTTTATTTGTTTAGTTTCCGCAATCATGGAGATTTTCACGAGGATTGTATCAATATTATTATGAATGATTTAATCGAATTGATGGAACCGCGTTATATTGAAGTTTGGGGAAAATTCACTCCAAGAGGTGGAATCTCTATTGATCCATATTGTAACTATGGCAAACCCGGCACGGAATATAAAGAGATGGCTAAATATCGTCTAATGAACCATGATCTGTATCCTGAAAAAGTTGATAATCGTTAACCACATAAAAAGGAAGGAATGGTGAAAGCAAATGAAAAAAGATAAAGCATTGGTAGTGTTCAGCGGCGGACAGGACAGCACGACATGCTTGTTTTGGGCTATGAAAACATTCGCTGAAATTGAAGCCGTAACATTTCATTACAATCAGCGTCATAAAGCGGAAATTGATTGCGCAAAAAACATCACAAATGAACTTGGAATTAAACATCATATTCTTGATATGAGTCTCTTAAATCAACTAGCTCCTAACGCCTTAACAAGAATGGATATCGAGGTGAAAGCAGGGGAAAATGGCGAATTGCCTTCTACTTTCGTCCCCGGAAGAAATTTATTATTTCTTTCCTTTGCCGGTGTATTAGCAAGGCAAATTAAGGCCAGACATATCATTACCGGTGTATGTGAAACAGACTTCAGCGGATATCCGGACTGCCGTGATATCTTCATTAAATCCTTAAATGTGACACTGAATCTTTCCATGGAAGAAAATTTTGTCATTCATACCCCTCTTATGTGGCTTAATAAGGAAGAAACATGGCAGCTCGCCGATGAATTAGGCGCCTTTGATTATGTCCGTGAAAAAACGCTGACCTGCTATAACGGAATTATCGCAGATGGCTGCGGTGAATGTCCTGCATGTAAACTAAGGAACAAAGGTCTGAATGATTACTTAGAAAAAAGAAAGGAGCTATAATCATGTATGGATTTCGCATTGTTGATAAACTTCAAAAAATAGATGAAGATATCCGAAGTGATCAGCTCAAATTTCATCATAAGCGCGTGCTGGTTAGAAAAGAATTTACCTTCGATGCAGCTCACCACCTACATCGCTACGAGGGAAAATGTAAAAACCTCCATGGACATACGTATAAGGCGGTCTTTGGAATAAGCGGTTTTACGGACGATAGAGGCATTGTCATCGACTTTGGCGATATTAAAGAGCTATGGAAGGCAGAAATTGAACCGTTTTTAGACCACCGCTATTTAAACGAAACACTCCCCCCTATGAACACAACAGCGGAAAATATAGTGGTCTGGATCTATGAGAAAATGAAGAAGGCTTTACAGATGAATGGCACAGAAGGAAAATACAACGGAATCTGCGTCGAGTTTGTCCGCCTTTATGAAACACCAACCTCCTATGCAGAAGCAAGACGGGAGTGGATGGATAGTGAATAATCAGCTAATACCGATCATAGAAATTTTCGGACCAACTATTCAGGGCGAAGGAGCGATTATCGGCCAAAAGACGATGTTTGTCCGCACGGCAGGCTGTGATTATTCCTGTTCTTGGTGCGATTCGGCTTTTACCTGGAATGGTAGTGCTAAAGATGAAATTAAACAAATGACCGCCAGGGAAATATGGAACGAGTTGCATACTTTAGGCGGTGATGGGTTTTCTTTTGTTACGATATCAGGAGGAAACCCGGCGCTGTTAAAAAACCTCGATAGCTTGATTGATCTTCTAAAACAAAAGCAAATCAAAATTGCCTTAGAGACTCAAGGCAGTAAATGGCAGGATTGGTTTTATGAAATGGACGAATTGACCCTTTCTCCGAAGCCTCCCAGCTCCGGAATGTCAACGGATTTTTCTATTCTGGATATAATCTTGGATAAGCTAAAAACCAGCCCTGATGTTCCACATATTTCGTTAAAGACAGTTGTTTTTGATGAAACGGACTACCGATATGCAAAAATGATCCACAGCAGATATCCTTCTGTACCTTTCTTTTTACAGGTTGGCAACAATGACTTGCATACGCGGGATCAGCAAGCACTTGTTGCCGGTCTACAGCAAAGCTACCGAACGCTGATCGATAAGGTCATGCAGGATGAGGAACTGAGAAATGTGAAGATTCTGCCGCAATTGCATACTTGGCTTTGGGGAAATAAACGAGGTGTATAAGTAAAGGGACGGAATAATATCTATGTCCCACAAGATGTCAGGCATCCATAATTGATCGATCTCCCACGCAAATTTATGCAAAGTGATGCGAGATACTGGATTGAGATGCCTGACACCCTTGCTTTTGGGACAAGTCCTTTTTTAGCTGATATCCTCTGATGACTTTTCCATCAGAACGGCCCTCGGCTTGCTTCCCTCATAAGGTCCGACGATCCCGCGGGCTTCCATTTCATCTATTAATCTTGCCGCCCTTGTATAACCGATACGAAACCGTCTCTGTAGCATTGAGACTGAAGCAGTCTGCATCTCCAACACTAAGTCTACGGCTTCACTATATAGTTCATCCTCGACTTCTCCCCTTTTCTGTGGATTATCATCCGGGATCATATCCTCCTGATACTGCGCCTTCTGCTGACCAATGACAAAGTCAACAACCTCTTCCACTTCTTCATCTGATAAAAATGCACCCTGTACACGAACCGGTTTTGAAGCCCCCACCGGGAAAAATAACATATCTCCCCGTCCTAACAGCTTCTCCGCACCTCCCATATCAAGAATCGTTCGTGAATCAGTTGCCGAAGAAACAGCAAAGGCAATCCGTGATGGAATATTGGCCTTAATTACTCCGGTAATCACATCAACAGAAGGGCGTTGAGTGGCAATAATTAAATGGATACCCGCAGCCCTTGCCATTTGGGCAAGTCTGGTAATGGAATCTTCCACATCACTTGAGGCAACCATCATCAAGTCTGCCAGCTCGTCTACAATCACTACGATATAGGGCAATAAAGGCTGCTTGCCTTCTTCAGTGGCATTATGCCTCCGAACATGTTCATTATAGCTTTCAATATTCCGTGTTCCTGTGTGAGAGAAGAGTTCATATCTTCTTTCCATCTCACTGACAACCTTCTGCAGAGCTTGGGACGCCTTCTTTGGATTTGTGACAACAGGAGCCAAAAGATGAGGAGTCCCATTATATACATTTAATTCAACCATTTTCGGATCAATCATCATCAGTTTGACCTCATGCGGCTTGGCCCTCATTAAAATACTCGTAATAATTCCATTTATACAGACACTTTTCCCGCTCCCTGTTGAACCAGCAACAAGCAGATGTGGCATTTTATTTAATTCAGCCATAACGGCCTCGCCCGTTACATCACGGCCTAAACCAATCATCAGCTTTGAGTCTGGCTTATTATTTTGCTTTGATTCAAGTACTTCACGCAGGGAGACGACCGCAATGTCCGAATTCGGAACCTCGATGCCTATGGCAGATTTCCCTGGAATCGGTGCTTCCATCCGAATATCCTTTGCGGCTAGTGCGAGCGCCAGGTCATCTGTCAGGCTGACAATTTTACTTACTTTTACCCCGACATCAGGATGTACTTCATATTTCGTTACAGCCGGCCCTAAGTGAACCTGAGTTACAGTCGCTTTAACTCCAAAACTTTGAAAAGTTCTTTCAAGTGTTGCAGCATTCGCATGGATTAACTCATATTCCCCGCTTTGATCTGTTTGTTGTGGCAACTTTAATAATTGCATCGGAGGTAGCTTATAATCAACATTTTCCACTTCGGCAAAAGACATCGGAGCTACATCCTCCTCAAAGTCCTCTTCATGTTCTGTTTCCGTAGCTTCCTCTCCCCCCTTTGCGTTGACCGGCTGATACAAGCAGTCTGTAAAGCTATTTATGATCGGCTCCGTTCGGGTATTTTCTTCTTCAGGCTGCTCATTTACTTTTCCGGCAATATGTATAATTGGATTCGCCTGATGCTCTTCTAATGCACGTCTCGCTTTTTCTTCTTCTCGCTGCAGCCTTCTCGCTTTACGATTTCCCTTCTGTTCTTCCTTCCATTTCTTTACATCCTCAACAAAATCATCCCACTGTCTTTTCAAAAAAAGACTACAGGCGGTTAGGGTTTTCCCTATTGCAGGTCCAAGAGTTTTTCCAGTCAAAAGAATCATCCCAATTATAATGAGAATGACCGCAGCAAATTTTGTCCCTGCCTCATCAAATAAGAAATAGAACAAAGCAAATAACACAGCCCCTACCATTCCGCCACCCAAATCCGTCGTGCTGTCCTCGCCTCCTGCTTCCATCCAAAACAAGTCAAATGTATTCACGATGACACTAGGATTTCCAATGCGGCTGCCGTTTGAAAGCAACTGAAAAAGTGTCACATGACTTAATAGCAATATCGCAGCGAAGATAAGGTAAAAACCAATTAGTTTTGGGGTAAACATAGGAGGTCTTTCCCGTTTCCACATTAAATAAACGCCATAAACTACCATCGCTGCCAAAGAGATAATATACCATTCCCCTATAAAAAAACGGAAAAAGAGAACAATCGCATGACCGACTGCTCCTAAATCAGCGATGGAAATGACGGCTAAAGCAATCAATATGAGGGATGTTAATTCAAATTGAATCGTCCGCTTTAATTGATCTTTTTTTCTCGATTGTCTCCTTTTTCTTTTCGCCATCGTATCACCTTACTGATTAATTTTTTGTGAAAAAGAAAGCAGCCTGTACGGCTGCTCTTTGCTTTTCAATACAAATATTATATCACAATGAATGCTCGAACTCCTATTTTCCCAAGACAAAACTTTTTTGCGAGAATTGACATTAAAAAGGTTTTTTCGTCAAAACCGTTCCTGGTGCGCACCGACTATCGAGAAAGTGACCGGGGTCTGTACTCATAATTTGAATAATGCGATAGCAATGATTTTCATCTCGTTCAACAAGAAGCGGGATGCCGTCATATTGAATGATCTCCTGCATTGCGAATTTGGACGATGGCGTTTGAAATATAAGCTCCTGAGGCATAGTGGTGTATAAAATCATTGAATCAGCCTCTCTTTTTCTTCATTTGTTTTATCAATCATTTCATTGAGCTTTCTCATTGCTTCCCCTATTCCACCAACTTCATCGATTAATCCATAATCAACCGCATCTGTGCCAATCACATTGGTTCCAATATCCCGTGTTAAATTGCCTTTAGCAAACATTAAATCCTTAAATACTTCTTCCTTTATTTTGGAATGCTTGGTAACAAAACGTACAACACGCTCCTGCATTTTATCCAAATATTCAAATGTTTGCGGGACTCCAATGACCAGTCCCGTTAAACGAATCGGATGGATGGTCATCGTTGCGGTATCGGCAATAAAGGAGTAATCACACGACACCGCGATTGGGACTCCTATCGAATGCCCCCCTCCTAAAACGATGGAGACAGTCGGCTTTGAAAGAGATGCAAGCATCTCAGAAATCGCAAGTCCTGCTTCAACATCGCCGCCGACTGTATTCAAAATGACCAAAAGTCCTTCTATTTTTGGATTTTGCTCAATAGCCACAATCTGTGGAATCAGGTGCTCATATTTGGTTGTTTTATTTTGCGGCGGAAGTTGAAGATGTCCTTCAATTTGTCCAATAATGGTCAAGCAATGGATTTTCGAATCCTGAGGCATTTGCGCAACATTTGTCTGCCCTAGCTGTTGTATTTTTTCCATTAAGCTTGAAGGAGGTTCTTCTTTCGGTGCTTCCTGCTCCTCATTTTCGTTTTCATTACGCAAATATGGTTTATCCATCTGAAATACTCCCTTCAAAGACATGATAGGATTAGTATGAGATGGTGCAGACATTTTCATGCAATATATTCCGTTCTCTATCCTCCCAGAACCAATTGTTGAATACACACTTTGATCCTGCGCCTATGTAGAAAAGCATCCTCCAGTCAAAAGAAAGGTGTCAGCTACCACAACATACTATCTAGTTCCACATTGTAATTCGCATCGGATATAGATAATTGTGGACGCCTGGCACCTTCTGGTACAGCCCGATTAAATTTTCATTTACGCTCAAGCAATTCTATAAAATGGCTTAATATCCTTGCGGTCATACCCCAAATAACCTTCTCGTTATATTGGTAGAAATATTGATCCATAGTTCGTTTTTGCCATGGATAATTCTCTCCTCCGCTTATCAGGTCATATGGGAAGCCGTCTTCCGGCTGAACAACCAAATGGACCCGGTGAATTTCCGGTTTTGTTTCAAGAAAAAAGGAAAGCGGAATCGTAAACATTTCGTCGACTTCAGAATCGTTAGGCTTTATTTCTTCAACATCTTTAATTTTCCCGACAAAAGGATAAATGATATTGCCTGTTTGAGACAGAAATATATCCAACGGAATGAGATCCACGATGTTAGATTCTTGAATCCCCAGTTCTTCAGACGTTTCCCTTATGGCACATTGCAACTGATCTTTGTCAGATTTATCCATTTTTCCTCCAGGGAAACAAATTTCACCGGGCTGTCTGCGCAGGCTCATTGCTCTCACCTCAAACAAAAGGTGCGTTTCATGATGAACCTCAACTAATGGCAACAGTATGGAATATTTTGGAAGTTTGTCATGTCCAAGGATAGATGGATGGCGATTCTTTAATTTTTCATAAATAGACAAAGCATTCATCTTGACGACCCCCAAATATCAGAAATTTTTACATTTATTATACATGGGATCTAAGCCGTAGAAAAAGCAAAAAGGCTACGTATGCAAATTCTCAGAAATGTCGTTTTCAAATAATTGATTATTTCTCCCTGCCATCAACGGTATCATGATTTCGCTATATTAAGTGACGTTTCAATCATACGCCGCATTGCATGAATTTGCCCAAAATGATAGGATTCATGATAAATGGCAAAACTCGCCAATTCCCCCACTGTCGTTTGCCCTAACATTGGTTTTGGTAGCTTTTCAAGAAAACGCTCATTTGGAATTGCTTTAATACGGACCAATTGTTCCTTTGCCTTTTCTAGAAGCTCTTCCATGCTTGGAACATTCCCCTTCCAATCGGCAGGCTTTGTTCCCGGGGCAAAGCAGTTGCTATAATGGGCTGGTAGCTGTCCCTCTTCTCCAAACACGAATTTCTCTGTAATCACTAATAAGTGTCCTAGGTTCCAATGGATAGTATTGCTGAACCCCACAGGCTGTATGCTCGTAATTTCTTCTGGAATTTCTGCTAATCTTTTTACTAATCTCTCACGAATAATGTCAAATTGATTTTTTAATAGTTCTCCCATCTGATCTCCTCCGTATTCATTTCATATACTATTATTTTCGACTTCTGGGCTACGTCCTGCATAAACGTTCTCGTTCGAAAAATCCGTACAGTTACAATTGTGAGATAACTACTTTATTCCTCTTAAAACTATGTCAATGCTATTAATCAATCATACATGAATAGAAGGAAAGAGAATTAGGAGGATATCTTCCTTATTCTCCTCCTCCATAATCCGGAAGCTCAATATTTTTACTTTCGAGATAATTCTCCATCCCTTTTACAATGGTTTTTAAGGTTTCAATTCGGACAAATCGCTTATCATTGCAGGCGATGACATGCCACGGGGCATTTTTTTTATCTGTTTTGGCAAACATCTCTTCAGCTGCCGTTACATAATCATTCCATTTTTCCCGGTTGCGCCAGTCTTCACTTGTTAGCTTCCAGCGTTTAAAGGGGTTTTCCGCCCTTGCCTTAAACCTAGCCAGCTGTTCCTCCATAGATATATGTAGATAAAATTTAATAACTAAATAACCATCCACAGAAAGCAGCTTTTCAAAGTCGTTAATTTCCTGATAGGCTCTTTTCCATTCTTCTTCCTGAGCAAACCCTTCAATTCGTTCTACAAGCACCCGGCCATACCAAGAACGATCAAAAATCGTAATCTGACCGTATTGTGGAATTTTCCTCCAGAATCTTTGTAAATAATGATACCTCTTTTCATGAGGTTCAGGAGCTGCAATCGCCATAACTCGAAAGCCGCGAGGATCTAGATGTTCTGTAATCCGCTTAATCGCTCCTCCTTTACCGGCAGCATCTACCCCTTCCATCACAATCACTGTGGCAATCTTTTCCTGATGAAACACATGCTGGAGCCGTAAAAGTTTCCACTGATACTCCTTTAATTTTCTCTCATATTCCTTCTTTTCAATATTTTTGTTCGTAAATACCCTTTCAATACGTCCCTTCTCCACTTGCATAGCAACTCCCTTTTGCTTGATTCTGTCCCTTTGATGGCCGAAGTCTCCATTTCACTAAAAAATATTTGACTTGTTTGACCATTCTCATCATTTAAAATAGCACAAGATCAAGACAAATAACAGGTACATCTAACTACGAGCATCACTTTTGCCTTCCATCACTTCAGAGACCCCACTCTTAAAAAACCATCCATGAAATCGATAGGATAAATAATATGTACCCAAAATGGTCGTGAGGGTCCAATACCATTTCCAGCCAGTATAAGTAATGAGACGTGTCCATTTAAGAGCGAAAACCTCAAAACCGGTGATTAATAAAGAGTGTCCAAAAAAATAGAGTGTTTTTATTAGCTTGCTTCTATGTTCAGGATAATACAAATTAAACAAAACACAAAGCGAAGGATACACAAAATACTCGAAAGTAAAGCTTGATTTCGTTGCTTTTTTAAAAAATAACCGTGCCGGATAACGTATCAACCTTTTTTCCACTACTAATAATCCAAACAGCCATGTTATGCATTGTTTAAAAAAGAAGACGGCAACGGCTTCACGAATTCTCGTCTTCGGTACAAATTTTAATAAGAGCAAAATCATAACACCCAAAACGGAGCTTTCAATGATTTTTTCTGCTTTAAATTTCATGTAATCTCACTCCTTGTTACCATTAATTTATCAATTACAGCAATATTTCATGTACTCAACAGAAGATGAAAATAATTCCTGCCGGATAAAATTTTGCTGCAGAACTTATTGTAAAAGGAGCTAATTGAATCCATAATGAAACCAACAGAAGACTTGACAAGCCCGAAAAGGAACGGAGGTAATTAGAATTGAAACTGGATCGAATCGTATTAAGACATATGCAAATGGAGCAAAAATCACCTTTTGCTGCCAGTTATGGGACAACGACGACAAAGGAGTTTATTTTAATCGAAGCCGTTGATACCGATGGATTGTCCGGGTGGGGAGAATCGGTCGCCTTTCAAACCCCCTGGTATACAGAAGAGACATTAAAAACCAATTGGCATATGCTGGAGGATTTCCTGATCCCACTCGTCCTTTCATCTCCTATTGAACATCCAGATGATTTAGCACCATTGTTTTCCTTCATGAAAAAAAATAATATGGCCAAAGCTGCCATTGAAGGAGCTATCTGGGATTTATGGGCCAAAAAACAGCAGATTCCTCTAAGCAAGGCACTAGGCGGAACACGAAGGCAGATTGAGGCTGGCATCAGTATCGGTCTGCAAAAAAGTACGGAACAACTAAATGAGGCCATCGGGGAATTTCTTACACAAGGGTATCGGCGTGTAAAAGTAAAGATCAAACCAGGACAGGATATTTCTGTTATTGAAGGAATTCGCAAGAAATTTCCTCACCTACCCTTAATGGCAGACGCCAATTCGGCTTATACTCTTGATGATGTTAACCTGCTGCAGGCACTGGATACGTTCAACCTTATGATGATTGAACAGCCACTGGCAGCTGATGATATTGTGGATCACGCAGCCCTACAGGCAAAAATCCAAACGCCCATCTGCCTCGATGAAAGCATTACTTCAGCTGAAGATGCCAGAAAAGCGCTGGCATTAGGTAGCTGCAAAATCATTAATCTTAAAATAGGTCGGGTTGGCGGCTTAACAGAATCCATTAAAATACATAATCTCTGTAAAGAAAAGGGAATTGATGTTTGGTGTGGAGGCATGCTTGAAGCCGGGGTCGGCCGTGCCCATAATATTGCTATCACTACGTTGGATCAGTTTACACTACCTGGTGATACGGCTGGTTCCTCACGTTATTGGGAGAGAGATATCATTGACCCAGAGGTAGTTGTTGAGAACGGAGTAATAACCGTGTCAGATAAGCCAGGAATTGGATATGAGGTTAACCGAAAGATGGTTGACTTTTATACTATTTCCTCAAAAACATTCCGCTGTATTTAAGAACCCGTCTATAAAAAGCAAAAGGACTGAGATAACATGTGATCTTGTTATCTCAGTCCTTTTTATCCATGAAGGGACACCTATCAGCACTCACAACTCCGCATGTCAAGTTCAAGAGAGAAAGAAATTTATGAAAAGCAGGAATTTTCATAGTCCCTTCTCCGATTCTTGGAAAAAGCTTTTTAAAGTACTGTAAACAAAATAAGCAGTATTTTTGCAGCAAAGCAGCAAAAAATCTTTTCAGATGATTCACTTCTAATCATCTCTTTCAGTTTCAAGAATTTCTCCGGTAGTGCCATCTACTTCAACATCTATTCTTCCGTTCGTTGTCTGTAACTCCATTTTGTATGCCAAAATACCATCATCATGCTCCAATTCCAGTTCATACACTTTTCCATTCACTGCTTTCTCAGCGATATTTACAGCCTTATCTTCTGAAATCGTTTGGTCGGACTCTGATACACCAGTTTCATTCTTAAATACTTGTCCGTCGACTGTGCCAATGTCGTTATATCGGTCATCATCCAGCCGATTTTCCTTTTTGACAGAAACCACTTTTCCAGTAGAAGCATCAATATAAACATCATAATCCGTATTTCCTTTTTCAATCTCTACCTCATACACAACACGGTTCAGCCCTTTTTCCATTTCAACACTTTCTACTCTGCCGTCTGCTTCTTTTAATGCAATCTTTTTTGCTTCCTCTAAGGTTATTCTATTCTGACCATTTTTTAGTATTTCCTTTGGAGAGGAAGGATCTTCTGCTGCCCCGGCTGCTAGCGCTCCACCAAAAATTATAGCCATCCCTAACGCACCTATGATTAATTTTTTATTCATTATAAATTCCTCCTTTATTTCATCCTAATCATTCAAGATGAGAAGAACGAGAAAGAAGGATTAAAATTTGATGAGAAAATCAGTTGAACATCTTTAAGAAGAAAAAAAGGAACGACTAATCTTCGTCCTAATCATCGTCAGAATCCCTTCCATCTTCATCTTGTGTAATAGATCGAATCTCTCCTGTAATCGAATTAATTTCTATAACGTATTCTTGATCATTACCTATTTCGATATTCACGATATAATACGCGACACCGTTAATAGTGTCGATCCAGATCTCGTCAATCGTACCTGCCCCGTCTGTTTGCTTCAAAGCGATTGAAGCTGCCTCCTGCTTGGTGAGCATTGTTGGCTGATTGGCCGATGATCTTGTTTCTTCTTTAAGAATTTCTCCTGAGAAGGCATCAATTGTTAATGAAGTATCTTCATCTGTTTTACTGATAACTAGAACATATGCAATGGTATGATCTACTCTTTGACGCTCGAAAGAGACAATTTCTCCCTTTACCTGTTTCCAGGCAATCGCTTTAATTTCCTCTCTACTAAGCTCCTTTGTCTGGCTATCTTCTTTTGTTTTTGAATCAATCATGTCGGATATTTTCGTTAAAGAGGAGACCTCACCAGATCTGATGTTGAGCAGAAGCAAATACATTCCGGTTGGTTTTGCCAATTCGATCACATATTCTCCATCCTGCTGTTTAATACTTTTTACAGTTCCTGAATATCGCTCAACTGCGATCTTTTTGGCTTCTGCTTCTGATAAATCACTTGCATTTGAAAAAAATGGTTTTGCCACTAGCAGGATTAAGAGAAGTAGAACCAGCAAGAGAAGCATGCCGCTGCACGCAAAAAAAAACTTCTTTTTCATTTCACCACCTCGATCATCTTCCCCATATTATGACGAATAAAAATGAGAAATCCCTGAGAATCCAAAATAAATACTTACTTGTTAGAATGATTATGTGGTGGCAAGGTAATCGTGACCGTTGTTCCGCTTCCCTCCGTGCTCACTAACGTCAGACTGGCATCCATAGCATCTGCAATTTCCTTAGCCAGAGAAAGTCCAAGTCCTGAGCCGCCCATTTGCCGGCTTCTCGCTTTATCCACCCGATAAAAGCGATCAAACACTTTAGGCAAATCTTCTTTCGGTATGCCAATTCCTCTGTCACTTATCTGAATATATGGTTCCCCCTCCTTCCGTCCAACCTCGACGGAAATAACATCCTCACTATATTTTCCAGCGTTATCCAAAAAAATATAGATTAGCTGCTTCAGCATTTTTCCATCAGCTCGTGTCAGTATTTCCTCTTTTGGCACATGGAGCTCTACATTTCGTCGATACGCCTTTTCAAATGCTTTAACCATCTGCACTACATGATTTCCAAGTTCAATTTCTTCCGGTTGCATTCTCCAATTCTCCTGATGTCTAGCTAATTGCAATAATTGTTCAATCAAGCTTTTCATTCGAATCGACTCAGAATGAATAGCCTCAATTGATTCACGAAATAAATCCAGGTCATTTATTCCTCTTCTTTTCAATAGACTTGCGTAGCTCTCAATAATCGTTAATGGAGTGCGTAATTCATGTGAAGCATTGGCAACAAACTGATCCTGCTTTTCAAAATTTGCTTCCAACAGGTCGATCATATGATTAAAGGTTTCACCCATCTGATATAATTCATCCTTCGTCCCTTCCTTCAATTCAATCCGTTTAAACTGACCGCTTTTTCGAATTTCTGTCATCGTTTCTATTAAGGAAATAATTGGCTTTGTAATCAGGCTACTCAAGATACGGCTTGAAAGGAAAACGGGAATCATAGCTATAATGGTAACGGTAATCAGAACGTATCGCAGTATGGAAAGGTCGTCCACCGTCATTTGCATACTTTTGAAAAACTGTAGGTTGCCAATTTCTCCATTTTGCAGGATAATCGGTATCGATTGAAACGCATAGTTTGTGCCTTCATATTCGATTCTGACGTTTTTTTCGTTGTTAAAAAACTGCACCGGCCGATGAGTCAGCTTTTTTTCAGATGGTGACCAGCTTTTATGAGCAGCTTTTTGATTAGTCGTGACAATTTGGATCATCCCATCGATCGGAAGATGTGCAGGTAGGAGAATATTTGCGGATATTTCATCGATTGATTGGCTGATTTCGTGGGCTGCTTGCTCCGCTTCAGCATGAGCCTGTTCTATCTCGCTGTCGAGGATTGAGTCGCTAAATATGAAATAAACCGAGAAATTGATAATGACAAACAGACCGATGAATAAAACAGCTGTAGACAGATATATTTTATTGCGAAGCTTCATTATTCTTCCCTCAGTACGTATCCAACCCCGCGAACCGTATGGATAAGAGGCTTGTCCGATCTCGAGTCAATTTTTTTGCGTAAGTAGCGAATATATACATCAATTACATTTGTATCGCCCATATAATCATATCCCCATACCGCTTCAATAATCTGTTCCCTACTTAATACAATCCGTTTATTTTTTAATAAATAAACAAGCAAATCAAACTCGCGTGGTGTCAACTCTATGCTTTCATTTCCTCTTGTTACATGTCTAGTCTTCTCATTGACCTGCAAATCTGCAATTTGCATGATGCAGGTTTGAAGTTCCTGCTTCCTTATTTCAATAGGTCTGACCCTCAATGCCACACGGATCCTTGCCAAAATCTCCTCAATTTGAAATGGCTTCGTGATATAGTCATTCGCTCCTAGATCAAGGCCGGAAACTTTGTCCTCAACGGAACTTTTTGCAGTTAATAAAAGAACTGGTGTGTAAGTGTCATGCATCCGGATACGCCGTAATAGTTCAATACCGCTGATTCCCGGCAGCATAATATCAAGCAATACTAAATCCCACTGACGGCTTTGAAACAAGTCAAAAGCCTGCAATCCATCGGTTGCCTTTCCAACCTCGTATCCTTCATATTCCAATTCAAGCTCTAATAAGCGCAAAATTTTCACTTCATCCTCAACAACCAATATTGAAGTTTCCCCCATAGAACACCACACTCCCCTTGCAAAGTATATAACTCAATGATAAAAAGGCTGTCCCACCTAGTGTCAGATATCCACCATTTATCTATATCCCGTGCAGCTTAATGCAAAGTGATGCTAGATACTATTTTGTGGTGCCTGATACCTTTGCTTATGGGACAGCTCCTTTTTGTTGGGAATCTTATCCTTTCTCCTTTAATTAAATGTTACTGGTGTCATGGAAGCATCAATTGAATCCATGACATAATTATGATCCGTTAAATAGTCGAGCAAGGCAGGCAACTGTGCTAATGTTTCCTCTTTTTCATGAAGCAGGATGACAATAGGTTCCGTATTATCTGATCGCACTTCAAGCTGTGCTATGCAATTTTCAACAAACCGATAATCACGGTAATACCAATCCTTGCTGTCAATATTCCAATCCCACATTAAAAATCCGTTTTCGCGTACAGCCTGTACATAGGAGTCCTGCATATGCGGAACACTTCCGTATGGAGTGCGGATTAGCATCGTATCAACACCGCTTACTTCCTTCACCGTGCTCCGTACTTGATTCATTTCCGAAATGACATTGGCTGCTGACTGATAAAATATCTTCACATTATGACTGACGCTATGCAGCCCGACGCTATGCCCCAATGACACCATTTTATTGACAGCATCAGGAAAGTTTCTAATATTTCTATCAATCATAAAAAATGTTGCCTTCGCATGATAAGATTCAAGCAGAGCCAGCAACTGTCCAGAGAACTGATTCGGACCATCATCAAAGGTTAAATACACGGTTTTCTCATTCAATCCGCTATCAGCAACAGCTTCCTCCTGAATACCTTGTTCAGGTTGAGAAGTACTATCAACGTTACCTGCAAAATTCTCTTGATCGTTTAAACTGCTATTTTCAGGATCTGTCGAATCTTCCATTTCTGTTTTTATATTATTGTAGTAATTCCCTATAAAAATATGATTTCTTCTCAAATCATTTTCCAAAGCGTCCTGGGCAAATGATTTGGAATAAATATATTTTTCATGCAACAACAACGGAGAAATTACGGATGTAACGCTTGGTCCTTTTTCCACGAATCCGGTTTCTATTTCATCATTTGCAAATATCCCTTTAAACACAGCATCTAGATTCATATTATCATAGATCATACTGCCTAATAAAACGAACAAAACACTTAAAATAAAGCGATACACGGATCTCCTGAATCTCTTTTTCTTTCTTGCTTGAAACCTTTCTTTCCTATTCATTGTACCCGTTAACCCCTTTATACTTTTTCCAATCGGCCAAAATCGCCTATAATCAAAAAACTTGTGCAGCATTTATTCAATGGTACATTTTGTACAAATTAATGCATTTGTTAACAATATATAACAAATATTACATTTTTTCATTACATTTTTTTCCATTTTATTAAATAACTGCTCAGCATTCTTTTCTCTCCCATACATTTAGATACAACCATGCGGCTCAGAATAATGATTTGTAAACGTCAAACATTCTTCCTGCATTGTAATCTTTTATAATGGCGAGTAGCTATTTTATCTTATCCAAACCTCAATTAAATTTCTATCATTTTCGACATAGAAAACAACAAATGTTCATTTTCATTCTTTAGTCATGATTATAACGAGCACATTTTGCTCGTTTCACCTTTAATCCTTCATATATTCATAAAAAATAGGAAAATATGCCTATTTTTTGTACGGAATATGCCTTCCAAGGACACAAAGTGCTTATTTTTTTGTAATCAAGCGGAGCGCTCAAAGAATTCAAAATAATCCATGACGCTTCCTTCTCATGATCCTTAAAGGGACGTCATTCATGATCTTGCTACCCGACTTATCCATGAAACCCTCATGTGATGAAAAAAAGTGAAGGGACGTTTAATATGGTACCTGTAGTTAGGACACTTGAAAAAAAGTGTTTTATCTACAGGT
>NZ_CAMLDX010000030.1 GCF_946478885.1 uncultured Bacillus sp.
TCAATTCTTTTGCTTTTGCCGTAATCGCTAATGTTGACGATGGCGTTAATGTTTTGACTCTTCCTGCAAGTTTTATTCCCATTCTATTCTACTCCTTCTATGGCAAATATCTATAGTGATCTGTATGAATACAGATTTTCCCCTTATAAGTTTTCAATTTTTCTCAGTTTTTCGCCCGTTTTAAAATCCACATAATAATAATTAAGTACATTTCCACCAATGGCATAATGAATTTCCCACAATGGGCGTTTCTTTTCCATCCCGAGCTTAACTGAAATAATTTCACTTGCTTTTTTTTCTTGTATTAATTTATTCACTGCCTCTTTCTCTGTTATACCGGAGGAAGCTTTTTTTGCTATGACATCGCCTTTTTTTTCCGGAACCCAGACGATCCATTTTGTTCCTTGCTTATCCTTTCCCTGAACGATGGAGTAGACTTCTTCTCCGTGATAAACATAAAAATCATCCACTGTGGTAATGGCTGATTCTTCTTTTGCTCTGCTTACCGCTTTTTCTTCTGCATCGCTGATCGGCTCAAAGGCATCGATATAAAACTTTACTACAGCAAAAATTAAAACAAGCAAGCATATCGTTATTATTCCTATCCATTTTTTCATCCTGATCACACTTTTTCTATGTATTTATCAAAAAACCTCTTTCATTGTTATATCATATTCCGATATAAGAACAAAACTGCCTAGCCTCATGAAACATTATAACAGCTTATGTTAAAATTAGTTTAAATTTTTTGTGATTATTTCAAATTTGCCAGTACTTGAAGGAGATCCTTCTGTCTCTTTGTTAGATTATGCCAGAAAGGAGAAAATAAATCATTTTCTCCTTTTTCAACTACAGCCACTGGCGTATTAAATCAATGAGCTGCTCAATCTTCATTTCCCGTGCTTTTACGTTTGGAATCGAATCTAGAAAGGCTTTTCCGTATCGGGTTGAAATCAACCGCCGATCAAAGACAATCATTAATCCTTTATCATCTTTCTTCCGAATGAGTCTTCCAAAGCCCTGTTTGAAACGGATCACCGCCTCGGGAAGCGAATAATCATAAAAGGCATTTCCCCCTTTCGCTTTCACCTCAGCGCATTTAGCTTCTGTATGCGGATCATCCGGGGGAGAAAACGGCAGTCTAACCATCACAAGACAGGACAGATCTTCTCCTGGAATATCAATTCCCTCCCAAAAGCTATTTGTACCTAGCAAGATGGCTTTTTCGAAGCGAAGGAAATTCCTTGTCAGTCTTGAACGGCTACCGCTTGTGATTCCTTGAGCGAGCAGTGTGTATTCATGAAGAAAGCCGCTTTCCTTTAACAGCTCATATGTTTTGCGCAGCATCTCATAGGATGTGAACAGGATTAGCATTCTTCCCTTCGTCGCTTCAGCAATCGAGATGATGTGCTCACCAATCGCAGCTGCATATTCCTTCAGCGGAACCGCATTTACCTCTGGGAGATCATTGGAAATAACAAACTGAACCTGCTGATCATAACAGAAAGGAGAAGGAATTTGTTCTAACCTGCATTGGGAGCGCTCAAGTCCTAACTCATTCAGCATATATTGAAATGATCCTTTCACCGATAGTGTCGCCGAGGTAACAACGACGCTCTTCTTTTGTTGAAAAAGCAGTTCGTTTAAATAGTGGGCAACGGAAACAGGCTGAGCATACACTGTTGTTTTATTTTGAATCGCCCGCGTATCCATTTCGATCCAGCGGACATCTCCTTTATGGCTCTGCTGAAGCAAAATTTCCCTAATACACTGGATGATCCGCTCGCCTTCATTCAGCCAAGAAGCTAATTCCCCTCTCAACATCTCCTGTTTTTCGCCTGGCCGGCCTTCTCCGTTTCGCATCGCTTCATACAGATCTGTTATGGCTTTTTTACACTCTATAAATAAAAACAAAAAGCGCTCGGCGGCTGCCGTCAACATTTGCAATTCCCTGTCTTGTCTGTTATCGAGCCGGCAGCTGACCCAGCCATTCGGTTTATTTTTTGTATGCCGGTTCACAATAAACGAAATAACTTTAAACAGCTCATCCATTTCAATATATAGCTCTGCCATAATTTTGTTCCAGCCATGCAGTGTACCTTCCATCTCCACCCCGGATTTTTCCATCATTTTGATAAGTCTGTAGGCCATTTGCTTCTGCTCGTACAAGCCCATATGCTGCAGAAAATATCTTATCTGGGCATAGTCGAGCTTTTGTCCGAAAAATTTTCTGCCGGTCTTTTCAAACTGATGTCCTTCATCAATAATCAAACAGGCAAATTCAGGCAAAATTCCACTGGTTGAGAGAAGATCCGTTAATAAAAAGCTATGGTTGGTGATAATTAGGTGAGCAGTCTTTGCATGTTCTTTCATTCGGTGATAAAATTCCCTTCCACTCCATGCGTGGTTCGTAGCATGCTCTGTCGCATCATGCTTTATTTTATTCCAATACATTTGTCCTCCGCTTGACAAATGAAGCTCATCACGGTCACCTGTAGAAGTTTCAGTCAACCAAATCAGAATTTGCATTTTTGTTAAGGCAGTATCGTAGTTATCCTCTGTTTCCCACAATGACCGTTCAAATTTCTCAAGGCTGATGTAGTGATGTTTTCCTTTTAAGAGAACGGTGTTAAAAGGAATAGAAATCATTTTTTGCAGTAATGGGATATCCTTCTTAAGAAGCTGATCCTGCAGCTGTGTCGTGAAGGTGCTGATAATAACCGGCTTTTTATGATTAACGGCCTCGATGATAGCAGGAATTAAATAGGCAATTGATTTGCCGACACCCGTTCCTGCTTCAATCATAGAGTGGTGTCCATTCTCAAAGGCATGATGAACCAGATCCATCATACGGAACTGACCGATCCTTTTTTCGCAGTCTGGAAAGGCCTTTTGCAGAAGCCGTTCCTTTTCATTGTCATCCATCGGATAGACGATCATTTCATCAGCTCGCACAGAGCGCAGAGGAACAGGCTTTTTTAGACTGATCCCACGGTACTGCTCCAGATCTTCAGGCAATTCCTCAATGGTCTGTTGTTTTTGCAAAATCCATTCGGTTAAAATCTCATCTAAGTCACTTTTCAAATTGTAAGACAGCTTATAAAGCTGCTCGAGCGTGGCCGTTGGAAGCCGCTTTAACCTCTCGAAAAGAATCAGAAGGAGTTCTCCTGTTACATAAGCATCACTATCAGCCTGATGCGGTCGATCATGGCTCAGTCCTTCCTGAAGAGCTAGATCAGACAAGGTAAAGCTATCACTGGTCGGTAGCATTATTCTTGCCAGTTCAACGGTATCTAAGACAGGTCCATGATAGCCTGCGTAACCAGCCATGATTAATTCTTCTTGTAAAAAGGTTAAATCAAACAATACATTATGGGCGACAAAATACGCGTCCTCAAGCAATCCCATTATTTTCGGCGCAATTTCGGCAAAGAGCGGGGCATCCTTTACCATTTCACTTGTAAGTCCTGTCAGTTCCTCGATAAAAACCGGTATCGGCTGCTCTGGATTGACCAACGATGAATACTCCTCGATGATACAGCCATTCTCAATGACTACCGCTGCGAACTGGATAATCTTATCACCCTTCTTCGGGGAATTTCCAGTTGTTTCTAAATCTATCACAACAAATTTATTACTCATATAAATACTCCTCAAAACTTTCCGATATCTGTAACGGAAATGGATTATACCTTTATATTTACAAACCGTATCATAAATTATCATAAAGGAAAAGTCTTGAAATCAGGAAACCTGCTGGCAAAAATGGATTCCTGGTCTGACGCTCAGCCAGTTTGATTAAAAAAGCTGACCCATAAGGTAGTCCTGCATAAGACAGTATAAAAACTAAACTGTTTATGGGCACTGCCAAGTAAGATGTCTAAAAACAAGCGTATCGTCCATTTGGAACGATACGCTTGTTTCCACATGCTTGCGCGCGCTTTTCGTTTTTCATAAGTAACAATTAAAACCCTCCATTATAACACCAGACTTTGGTATGGTGTTATGGTACAATAGAAGGACGGTGATGAAATGAACACTTACAAGACATCCGAAGTTGCACATCACATTGGAATCCATCCCAATACAGTGCGGCTTTATGAAGAACTTGAACTGATTCCCAAACCGGAGCGTAAAGGAAATGGCTATCGTGTCTTTACAGATTTTCATATGGAGCAGATTAAATTTGCAAGAATTGCTTTAAAGGTTGAAGTTCTGCAAAATGGCCTGAGAAAGCAAGCGATTGCTATCATTAAAACCTCGGCACTTGGAAATTTTAGCAAGACAATTTGTTTGGCGGAACAATATCTGCAACAGATTAGAAATGAGCAAAAAAATGCAGAAGAAGCCATAGCAATTACCGAAAAGCTGTTATCAGGTGGCAGTCAGGAAATAGGCACTACGTTTTTAACCAGAAAAGAAGCATCCGATTATCTACAAATCTCAATAGACGCTTTAAGAAATTGGGAAATGAACGGATTGCTTACTGTAAAGCGAAAACAAAATGGCTATCGTGTTTACACCGATGAAGATATTCGGCGATTGAAAATCATACGTTCCTTGCGTTGTGCAAATTACTCTCTTACAGCAATTTTACGAATGCTGAATACTCTATCTGAAAATCCCAAAGCGGACATTCGGCAAGTGATTGACACCCCAAAGGAAAATGATGATATTATCTCTGTGTGTGATAAGCTGCTAACATCATTGCACTATGCGGAACAGAACGCTAAAGTTATGCTCGGTCATCTCGATAAAATGAAAAAACAATTTCAGGAAAACCCTACACTTTGACACCAGACTTTGTTCTGGTGTTATTTTTTTTATGCAAAGAAAAAAACAGGAGGGATTTAATCGCATGGAAACAACGATTGAGGTAAAAAATCTATGCAAATCTTACACTCATGTCAAAGCGGTAGAGAATTTCAATATCTCCATTTACCGTGGAGAAGTATTTGGGTTGTTGGGCGCAAATGGTGCGGGTAAAAGCACAACCATTGAATGTATTTTAGGAACAAAGAAACCAGACAGCGGAACCATATCCATTCTGGAAATGAATCCGCAAAAAGAGCGCAAAAGATTATTTGAGAAGGTCGGCGTGCAATTTCAGGAAGCCAACTATCAGGACAAAATAAAGGTAGCTGAACTTTGTGAGGTCACGGCTTCGCTTTACAAAACCTCTCTGGATTATGACGCTCTTCTAAAACAATTCGGGCTTTCTGACAAGCTAAAAAGCTTGGTCAGCGAGTTATCGGGAGGTCAGAAGCAGCGGCTTTCCATCGTGTTAGCACTGATTCCCAATCCCGAAGTCGTATTCTTGGACGAGCTAACCACCGGCTTGGATGCCAAGGCACGACGGGATGTGTGGAAGAGCCTTTCTGAATTAAAAGCGAAAGGAATTACGATCCTATTAACCTCTCATTTTATGGACGAGATAGAGGCTCTTTGCGATAAAATCATGATTTTGAAAAAGGGAGAAAACATTTTTTATGGGACAGTCCAAGAAGCAATCGCTACCAGTCCTTATGAAAAATTTGAAGACGCATACCTTTGGTACACCGACGAGGAGGTAGAAAATGAAAGCATTTAGAGCCTTACTTAAAACAGAAATCTGGTTATCCCTCCGTGGGATGGACATGTTCATATTTGCTATCTGTATGCCTGTTGTTGTCGTTATTATCTTGGGAGCAGTGTTCGGAAATAAGCCTGCTTTCGACGGTGCAGAATATACCTTTTTGGAACAATCTTTCGGTGCGGTATCAACCATTGCTATTTGTGCCGGAGGTGTGATGGGTCTTCCCTTAGTCGTATCTGATTATCGAAGCAGAAAAATATTAAAGCGGTTCAAGGTCACACCTACCAGTCCTGCTCTTATCTTGGCGGTACAGGTTGTCATTTATGCACTTTATTCGATTGTTTCACTTATCCTTGTCTATGCAACAGGGGCGATATTTTTCGGCTATCAGTTACACGGCTCATGGCTTCAATTCTTAGGAGCATACTTGCTGGTTATGCTGTCAATGTTCAGCATTGGGCTACTGGTGGGAGGAATTGCGCCAAACATTAAAATAGCAAGTGCCGCTGCCAGCCTGCTGTATTTTTCAATGCTTATTTTTTCGGGGGCCACTCTGCCTTACGAAGTGATGCCCGTTACACTCCAAAAAGTAGCGAATATATTGCCATTGACACAAGGAATAAAACTTCTCAAAGCTGCTTCACTCGGTCTGCCAATAGATAGTGTTTTCATTCCAGTGATTGTGATGATTGTAATTGCAGTGATATGTATCACTATTTCCCTTCGCTTTTTTAAGTGGGAATAAACTACACCAATTCGTTTGATAGAAACTTTTTATTATCGGTTCATAGTTTAGGATTTAATATGTTTACTGCCAAAGCCGAGCGGTATTGGTAGGTAACTAAATGCGCGCTTTTAATGGCCTTCCAGTGCAAAAATGCGATTGGATGGCCATCTATGCGCAAACACACAGTTTATTTGAAGGAGCCGTCACCTTATCGTGGCGGCTTGGCATAGCAGATGTTCTAAAAAAATGGCGTAGCCTTACGCTACGCCACACTTTCAGAACTTATTCGATACTGTTTTACGAAGGACTGCCTTAACGGAGTCAGCTTTTCTTTTACATAACGGTCATTTCTGGCTCATGATTAATCAATTCTTTAATCCGGTTTTTCTCATCCATAATGGCTACTTTAGGATAATGATTGGCCAGCTTTTCATGTGGAATCAGTGCATAAGAGATAATAATAACCGTATCACCAGGCTGTACTAAACGTGCGGCTGCACCATTCAGACAAATGGTTCCTTTTCCTCTTTCTCCAGGTATAATATACGTTTCAAAACGAGCTCCATTATTATTATTGACAATCTGAACCTTCTCATTGGCCATCATTCCGACGGCATCCAAAATTTCTTCATCTATCGTAATACTGCCTACATAATTTAAATTAGCTTCTGTTACGGTAGCACGGTGGATTTTTGCGTTCATCATTGTGCGAAACATCAAGCTGCCTCCTGTCCAATTGTAAAAATGATATTATCGATTAATCTTGCTTTAGAAAATTTAACCGCGAGGGCAATTATACAGGTTCCATTGATACAGTCCGTTCTTTCTAAATTCGGATAGGAAAGCACATTAACATAATCAATTTCTCCAGACGTTTCTGTCAAAATATACTCTTTCACTAAAGAAATAATCGTTTCCGGATCTCGTTCCCCGCGCCGGATCATGGTTTCTGCCAATTGAAGACTGCGGTATAAAGCAGGCGCCTCTTTCCGCTCCTTTGCAGTTAAATAAATGTTGCGCGAGCTTTTTGCTAGCCCGTCCACTTCCCGAACTGTATCAACCGGACAAATCTGTAGCGGGAAGTTCAAATCCGTTACCAAACCGTCTACAACGGCTACCTGTTGGGCATCCTTCTTTCCAAAATAAGCCCGATCAGGCTGAATTAAATGAAACAATTTAGTCAAGACTGTCGCCACTCCGTCAAAATGCCCCGGCCGCGATGCGCCGCAAAGTGCATCTGTTCGCTTTGTAACCTGGAGAATGACAGATGGTTCCTTAGGATACATTTCAGCGGCTGAAGGATGAAAGATAATATCTACCCCTTCCTCAGCGGCTGCTTTTTTGTCGTGCTCAAAATCGCGCGGATAGCTGCCCAAATCCTCATTTGGCCCAAATTGAAGCGGATTCACAAAAACACTGAGGACAACGATGTCATTTTCTTTACGGGCACTTTTCATTAAAGCACGGTGACCTTCGTGCAAATATCCCATTGTTGGTACAAAACCAATTTGCTTATTTTTTGCTTTGATGTATTCTATTGCCTGTTTCAATTCTGCGATCGTCGTAATGATGTTCATTTTTCTCCTCCATAAAGACTGTGTAGCTGTTCCTCCCTCATTGTATAGCTATGCTCTTCAGCTGGGAATTCGCGCAATTTTACCTCTTTGACATATTCTTTAAGGCTTCCTACCATCATTTCGTCCACTTTTCCATAACATTTTACAAACTTCGCTACCCTATCAACCCCATAGCCAAGAACATCATGATAAACAAGCACCTGTCCGTCAGTGCCGGAACCGGCACCAATGCCGATTGTCGGAATGGTCAGCAGGCGGCTGATTTCTTCAGCGATTTGCTTTGGTACACATTCAAGTACAACCATAAATGCTCCGGCTTCCTCACATTTTTTTGCGTCTTCAATTAGCTTTTTAGCGGCCTTTGCATCCCTTCCCTGTACCTTATAGCCGCCCATAACGGCGACAGACTGCGGTGTTAAGCCCAAATGAGCGCACACAGGAATACCCGCATTAACCAATGCAGCAATATGATCAAGCACACCATCTGCACCCTCAAGCTTTACGGCATGTGCCCCGGCCTCCTGCATGATCCTCGCACCGGCCGTTAACGTATCACGGATAGATAAATGATAGCTCATAAACGGCATGTCCACTAATACAAATGTATCAATTGCACCCCGCTTGACTGCTTTCGTATGATGAATCATATCGTCTACCGTAACAGGGATCGTCGATTCATAACCAAGAACGACGTTGCCCAAAGAATCGCCAACAAGAATGATATCCACATCAGCCTGCTCAGCCTGTTTACCAGATGGGAAATCATAGGCTGTTAACATGGCGATGGGATTGCCATTATTTTTCATTTTTAGAAAATCGGTAGTTTGTTTCACTTCATTTCCTCCTTTACGGAAGAGGCGATAACAGCAACAGAACGTAAAAAAATCCTTCTGAAGGCAGAAGGATTTGATCTCAGTTCACCTGTTATTCCCTCTGTCCCGGTCCATATTTTTGGATCTAGGCAGATATAATGATTGTCATATACATTCATAAAGGTGCAGTTCACGATCATGATACCACCCGTTAAAACAGATTATAGCAGAAACATCAGGATGTGGCTATGATAAGTTGTGAAACGTTCAGCCAAATACCACGATTATAGTTCAATATCTGCAGAATAGATGCGATGGATTTGTCCCGACTTATCTTCCATTAAGAGAACGCCATCCTCGGTAATGCCGATTGCTTTTCCGTACAGGGTTCCCTGCAACATTCGCGCCGTGATCATTTTTCCAATGCTTATCGCATAGCTTTCCCATAATAATTTTATCGGGTAAAAGCCCTCCTTCAGATAGAGATGATATAAATTTTCCAGTTTCAGAAGGAGCTGCCTCGTTAATTCGGCACGGTTCACCTTTGTTCCTGATTCTATGTACAGGGAGGTGGCAACCTTTTGCAAATCTTCCGGATAATCCTCCGGCTCTTGATTGGCATTAATGCCGATACCGATAATAACAGAATCAATGCGATCGCTTTCTGCCTGCATCTCCGTTAATATGCCAGTTACTTTTTTTCCTCCGATTAAAATGTCATTCGGCCACTTAATTTCTGGCCGCAGGCTTGTCACTTCCTCAATCGCCTGGACCACCGCTACTGCAGCAATAAGCGTTAATTGCGGTGCCTTTTGCGGAGGAAGCTTTGGCCGTAGGATAATACTCAGCCACACTCCTGAATATTTTGGAGAATAAAACTGTCGTCCCATACGTCCCCTTCCCCCGGTCTGTTCTTCCGCAATAATAACGGTACCTTCCGGAGCTCCTTCAAGACTGAGACGAGAGGCAATCCTTTGGGTGGAATCAACCGTTTCTTCGTAATGGATCTGATGTCCGAGAACAGTCGTTTTCAATCCTAACGCGATTTCATTGGCCGTAATTTTCTCCGGTATTTTAACAATCCGGTAGCCCTTTCTTCGAACGGCTTCGAGCTCGAAGCCCTCTTTTCGCAGTTCCTCGATGTGCTTCCAGATTGCCGTTCTTGAACAGCCGATCAGCTCAGCCAAATATTGTCCGGAAAGAAACTCCTTGTCATGCTCTGTGAAAGCCTCGAGCAGTCTTTTTCTTAACTCTGATTGCACTTCTTCAGCCACTCCTTTATGCTTTCTTTTTCATTTTTTACTTTTTCGTAGAGAACTGCTTTTTCGATAAGGGCCAATTTTTCCTTGACCCACTGGCCTCCCTTTCTTCCTTCCCATTCCATTACATCATATCCGCCTACTGCCAGTTCATGACGATCCTTAATTGGTAATGCTTCATATTGCCGTTTTATTTCCTGAACTTGGTTTGAAACGGGCAAATCATTTAAAATGTTATGCAGTTTTTGAGAATGGACAGCCTGTTCGAGCTTAGCATCAAACAACGCCTCGTCAGTCCATGATGCTGTGAAGCGGTAATGAAGCCATAGCAGGATTTCTTTAATCAGTTTTATTTTTTTAACTGGCAGCTTCCATTGTCTTAAAAAGGTCTCCGCCTTCTCTGGATTGATATTCAGCATATAAAGAAGCAACCCCCACATTTCCGTTAAGGATAGAGGTGTCAATTTATACTGTAGCATTCTTAATAAGGCTGCTTTATGCCCACTTAGACCCGGTAAATATAAATAGAGACTCGTGTCAATCAGTGTTTCAATGGCATGTTTCCGATTTTCCCCTTGAAGTAATTTTTCAAATTCAGCTGTTTTTCTCTCGACAGCTATTTTCTCTAAAAGCGAAGCATGTTCGCGTAAAGCCTGACAGGTATTCCCATCAATAACAAAGGATAATTGGCTCATAAAACGGACAGCCCGCATCATTCTAAGTGCATCTTCATGGAACCGTTCCGTAGCAGAGCCTACTGTCACAATGAGTTTGTTGCCAATCGCTTCCCTGCCGGCAAAGGGATCAATAAGACGTCCTGCCTTATCCATAGCAATACTGTTCATCGTAAAATCCCGCCGTTTTAAATCCTCTTCGAGCGACCGGATAAAGAAAACCTCAGACGGCCTGCGAAAATCAACATACTCACTTTCGGAACGAAAGGTTGTTACTTCGTATGTTTCTTTTCCCCATAACACAACAACCGTACCATGCTCAATCCCCACATCCACTGTTTTCGGGAAGATTCGCTTGATTTCCTGTGGTGTTGCCGAAGTCGCAATATCAACATCCGCCACTTCCTTTCCAAGGATATAATCACGCACTGAACCGCCGACAAAATAGGCTTCAAAGCCGGCAACTTCAATTTTTTCGAGGACAGGGACTGCTGCTGCAAAAATTGGCATCATTGAATTTCACCACATTTCAATAACTGATAATAAATTTCCTCGTATTGACTGACAATTTTTTCGCAATGAAATTTTTTTTGAACACGCTCGATCGCATTTTGCGAAAAATTCCTATATAGCTCTTCATTGGTTAATAGTCTGACTGCTTTTTGTGCAATGTCATCAATATCACCCAACTCACAAATAAATCCTGTTTCTTGATCGATAATAACTTCCGGAATCCCGCCAATCCTAGTACCGATACACGGCACACCGCAAGACATTGCTTCTAGAGCCACAAGACCAAAGCTCTCTTTTTCAGAGAGGAGAAGCAGGAGATCGCTGAATGAATACAATTCCTCAAGGTTATCCTGTTTTCCAAGGAAAAGCACTTGATCCTGAATTTGTAATTCATCCACGATCCGGCTCACAATGGACATTTCCGGACCATCCCCGACAAGCAGCAGCTTTGCTGGCATGTATGTTACGATCTTGGCAAAAGCTTTGACAACATCGCGGACACGCTTTACTTTTCGAAAATTCGAGACATGAATAATCACCTTTTCATTGCGGCAAATATCATACTCTTCCTTGAGGTGAACAGATGAAGGAATTCTTTTGTAAATCCGATCATCAATAAAATTATAGACAGCCTGGATTGGTTTGTTGGTATCGATGAGTTCGTATGTTTGCGAAATTAAGGATTGGGAGACAGCCGTCACGGCATCAGACCCTTCAATGCCAAATTTGATGGCATCAATTAAGGATTCATCATAACCGAGCACCGTGATATCAGTACCATGAAGAGTTGTAACAATTTTGATATCCCTGCCGCTCATTTGCTTTGCCAGAATCGCACATACGGCATGCGGTATGGCATAATGGACATGGAGGATATCTAATTTCTCCCGTCTAATGACCTCAGCCATTTTACTGGCCAAAGCAATATCGTACGGAGGAAATTGAAATACCGAATATTGATTGACTTCCACCTGATGGAAATATATATTATGATACATTCGTTTTAAACGAAAAGGCATACTGGATGAAATAAAGTGTATTTCATGACCCTTTTCCGCCAGCATTTTCCCTAATTCAGTTGCTACGACACCAGAACCTCCTACAGTTGGATAGCACGTAATGCCGATTTTTAATTTAGTATTCATCCCCATAAATCTCCTGTAGCACATTCATTACAAAAAATCTCCTTATTCCGTTTCTCCTGAATGGGATACAGAGATGTCCCTTTTAATGTAAAACATCCCATTCAGGACAAAAATACTGGCGAAACCGTACTGAAAAATTCTTTGCAAGTATAGTGTTTGATAAAGCAGTTCGAATACCAGCTGCTGATCTTTGTCGTAGGCTATACGGTCAGCTTAGTTATTCATCGTTAACCAAACATAGCTTCTGAAAGCAGTTTATCACCTTTACAGTCATTATACAAAAACCATCTTTTTTTATCCTGCATCAGCGCTTATAGTTGAGTTGCGCCTCCTGCTGGTGTTTTGCCGCGGATTATATCACGCCAGGATAAATCCCCACGTTCCAATCCTTTTACTAATACTTCTCCTGTTCCCATATTCGTAGCGAGCGGAACAGCATATACATCACAGAGACGAATTAATGCGGTAACATCCGGTTCATGCGGCTGTGCAGTTAGCGGATCACGGAAAAAGAAGACCATATCTATTTTATTATTCGCAATCATCGCTCCGATCTCTTGATCTCCGCCGAACGGTCCTGATTGGAAACGATGTACCGCCAAACCTGTTGCTTCCATAATCTTCAAGCCTGTTGTTCCGGTGGCATATAAAGTATGATGTTCAAAAACTGGCTTATAGGCTGTGGCAAAACGGATCATATCATCCTTTTTCTTATCATGAGCAATTAAGGCAATGTTCATCTTATTTCCTCCACTTTAGTCAATAATATTTTCTAAGCCATATACTAACGTATTAAGATTCATTACCGTTTCCACCGCCAGTTTCACACCGGACATAAAAGAAACGCGATCATACGAATCATGACGAATCGTTAAGGATTGTCCCTCTGCCCCAAACAAAACCTGCTGGTGGGCAATTAAGCCGGGAAGGCGAACTGAATGGATATGCATGCCAGCATAATCTGCACCTCTAGCTCCCTGCAATGTTTCTTTTTCGTTTGGATGCCCTTGTTTCTTTTCCTTTCTGACTTCTGCAATCATTTCTGCCGTTTTGACAGCGGTTCCTGAAGGAGCATCCAGTTTTTTATCATGATGCAATTCAATAATTTCTACGTCAGGAAAATATTTTCCGGCCATTTGCGAAAACTTCATCATCAAAACAGCACCTAAAGCAAAGTTTGGTGCAATGATACAGCCAAGTTCTTTCTCACGGCAGAGGCTTTCAAGCTCCTGCAAATTCTCTTTCGTAAAGCCTGTTGTCCCTACTACTGGTCGAACTCCCAGTGTTAACGCGGTTTTGGTGTGATACATGCCTACTTCAGGTGTGGTTAAATCAATCAGAACATCCGGTTTGACGTCAGTCAAACAATCTGTAATATCACTGTATATCGGAACGGGCAATGATGAGATTCCATCCAGTTCACTTAACAGCTTTCCATTGTTCTTATGGTCGATAACCGCAGCCAGTTCAAAATTTTCAGTTCTTTCGACAAGCTTTACTGCCTCTGATCCCATTCTCCCCCGTGGGCCAGCAATGACAATTTTTGTATTTCCCATCAATTTTCTCTCCCCTATTCCTCTATTTTCGTCCATCGATTCTTGTCTCTTGTATTAAATTTATTCATAACCCGATGATGGGCTTCTTCTAAGTCGATATGTAAGGAATTTGCAAAACAGATAAGTACAAATAAAAGATCGCCCAGTTCTTCTTCAATCGTTTTTTCATCTTCTGTTATTTTTTTGGGCTTTTCGCCATAATAATGATTGACTTCCCTCGCCAATTCACCTAATTCCTCTGTTAGGCGTGCTGTCATCGCTAGCGGACTGAAATACCCTTCCTTAAATTGGCTGATATAGGCATCCACTTCCCGCTGAAGCTCCTTCATGGATTTTTCTTTTCCCACTGTGATCACCTCTCGTAAGACCATATGAATGTTATACATTACCATGTTAGCTAAACAAGACAACTTTTACAAATACTTTTCATTATTTCACATACATTCTCAGGAAAATAGACCCATTTTATTTTGTATGAATCCACCTTCTTTTGCTAAACTTAATTTAATAGATAACTCATCCATTGAATTGGGGGAATCATATGTTACAAGACATCCGTTTTAAAAATATTTTCTTTATTCTGTTCGGGGCAGCTGTTTTTTCCTTTGGTATTGTTCATTTTAATATGCAGAATAACTTATCGGAAGGCGGATTTACCGGGATTACGCTGTTGCTTTTCTTTCTCTTTCACTGGGATCCTTCTTATGTTAACTTAATTTTGAACATCCCGCTTTTTTTTCTTGGCTGGAAGCTTCTCGGACGTAATGTAATATTCTATACGATAATCGGAACGATCAGCGTTTCGGTATTCCTTTGGATTTTTCAACGGTATCAGATTGATATGCCATTAACCAATGATATGACATTGGCCGCCTTGTTTGCCGGAAGTGCAATTGGCATTGGCCTCGGTATTATTTTCCGTTTTGGAGGAACGACAGGCGGAGTTGACATTATTGCGCGGCTGGTGAATAAGTATTTTGGCTGGAGAATGGGAAAGACCATGTTTATTTTTGATGCAGCCGTTATTACATTATCTTTAATTTTCTATTTATCCTATCGTGAGGCGATGTATACATTAGTAGCTGTTTTTATTGGAACAAGGGTGATTGATTTTATGCAGGAGGGTGCCTATTCAGCTAGAGGCGCCATGATTATCTCGGAACAAAATGAAGCAATTGCCGATCGAATTCTGAAGGAAATGGGACGGGGTGTGACCGTTCTCAAAGGCTATGGTTCCTATACAAAACGTGATCGGGAGGTTCTTTATTGCGTAGTTCCAAAAAATGAAATTGTACATCTGAAAAATGTCATTATTTCTGTTGATCCGCACGCCTTTGTTTCTGTCAGCATCGTTCATGATGTATTGGGCGAAGGATTTACTCTGGATGAAAATAAAAAACCTATTCAACGCTGAGCAGACCCGCAAAAGCATTTATAAAAAGTTTAGACCATTTGGTCTAAACTTTTTTAGTCGTCACTTTGCATTCCTGTATATATAAGAATTAAGCGAGCTAATTCGAGAACAGCAACTGCTGCAGCAGCGACATATGTTAAGGCGGCAGCACTAAGAACTTTTCGTGTTTCGCGTTCCTCATCATTGCGAATCACACCAACAGAGACGCACTGATCCATCGCCCTGGCTGAGGCATTGAACTCTACCGGGAGTGTGACCACCTGGAACAAGACAGCAGCAGCCATAAAGATAATCCCTAGTAACAATAGTCCACTCATTCCGGCAATCATCCCGATGATAATGAGAATCCAGGAAAAATTTGAGCCAATATTCGCAACCGGAACCAATGCATGACGAAGGCGGAGAAAGGAGTACGCTTCTTCGTCCTGAATAGCATGTCCGCATTCATGGGCAGCAACAGCAGCAGCGGCAATGGAATGGCCATGGAAGTTTGCGGAAGATAATCGAACCGTTTTTATCCGAGGATCATAATGATCCGACAATACTCCTCTTACTTCTTCTACATTTACATGATAGAGTCCATTAGCATCGAGAATTTTTCGTGCTACCTCTGCTCCCATCATCCGAGATGAAGAAGGGACATTAGAAAACTTTGAATAGGTCCTTTTGACTTTCAACTGTGCCCAAATTGGTATAAGGATAATGATCGCAAAATACAATAAATACATAGTTTCCTCCATTTATTCGTGTTGTGATACTATCATTGTAAGAAATATAAAAGATTGATGTCAAATAGTATGTCCTATTTCGCCGGGAATACTTGATCCAGTTCTTCTAAGAATAGGTCACCGGGAGAGAGTTTTTCTTCTTTCACGCTCACCTTTATATTTTCTCCATCCGACATACGATAATGTCACAATAATAATACTTCCAGTTGAAATAATAACCCACCAAAGCGACGGATCGGCTTCATCTTCAATTACATCCTCAAAAATAGTCTGCAAATCGCTTTCAAGGGCAAACATTTCCTTAACCGCTTTTGGATCCGCTAATATGGCAGAACGGTATTGATCCACGTAGTGAACCTTTGTATCAAGCCGTTGGATTCTTTCAACAGGAACATCGATTTTCATACTAGGATATATAATATCATATAAAGATAAAAAAGAATTTAAATGACTATAAAATGCTGCTTCCTCCCCGTTTAGTGCAGCCTCCTTGGCAGCATTAAAAACATTCAAAATCGGCTCCCTCATTTCAGTCCAAAGGGGTTCCTGCGTGGAGGAGATCGCATCAATCACTAAGCGGAATTTTGTTACACGGTTAATTCTCTCATCCGGATCCATTTCTGCATTTACCATCGCTTCGACTGCTTCATTATGTGCGATCGTTACAATTCTCCATTCATCCATAGTAAATGGCTGTTCCTTTGCCGTTACCATAGAAAATTTATCTGAAAAAGTATCCAATATTTTCTTGGCCTCTTCATATCTATGCGATTTGGTTAAACGAAGCGCCTCATCGGACAAAGAACTCAACTGATCAATCGGCAAAGATTCATTTGCCGCAAAGGCTTGGCAGGTCATCAATAATAAACAAATCACAGCAGCCATCCATACTGTGGATCTCATGCTTGTCCCCCCTCTATTTTATTACAATCTATGAGGGGGAGAACAAGGTTAGACCATAATTATTCGGGGAGCTTTAATATAAACCTGTCCTTTCTCAAACATGCATAATAGGCTACTGCAAGAGACAAAATGCTCAGCCAAAAGGTAAAATAGCCAATTTGCGGTATCAACTGATCCAAAATACTGTAACGAGGCATCATAAAAAACACATAGTCAATCACATCATTATGCAAAGTCCAGATGGCTACGACAGCAAGATGCCATTTTTTTAAACGGTAAAAGGGAGCATACATAAGACCTTGAAGTGCCATGGCACCATGTGAAAAAATAAGCATCCAGCCAGCAAGATTCAATTCCCCTGTATAAAGGAGAACTAATAGATTCATAACAACGGCCCAAATCCCGTACTTAAACAACGTAACAAGCGCTAACGCTTCCATGAGCGGCCAGTTTTTCCCTAATAGAAATGCTACAAGGACAATAACAAAAAATAAACTGGCAGTGGGACTGTCAGGGACAAAAGGAAGAAACACAGCTGGAGTTTCACTCAGCTGTGATTGGTACCAATAATAGCCGTAAATCGTACCCAATAGATTAATCACCAGCAGCAGCCACAAAAACTGCCGGTTTCCCAGAATAGGATAAACCCATTTCATTGCAATCCCCCCATTTTTATACAAAATACTTATTTCATCCCATCTTACTAAAAAATAGAGTATATTTCTATGTATAATATGAAAAGCCGGTGAATAGACTCACCGGCTCACGTTTCATTATTTACTTTTAACACTTGAAATAAACTCAGCTAATTTCTTTAGCTCTTCGTCAGTACCCTTAAATAGTCCAGGCGGCATTATTCCGGTAGCAGAACTAGAACCATTTTTCGCAATATCAGCAATCTCTTCAACAGTTCTTGGAGTATCAATTAACGCTGGTGCTGCTGCTCCGCCTTGAAGAGTCTCTCCATGACAGCTGACACAGCCTTGAGCACTAAAAATTTGATACCCTTCAGATTCTGTATCAATATCTGCTTCAGCAACAATTTTTCCTTGTTCAGCAGCTGCTTGCCAGTCATGGTTAGCAACAGCTTCCCAAGTCAAATAAGTAATCGCTGCAAGCGCCAGCAACATAAAACCGGTAGCAAATGGGCGTTTTGATGGACGGCGTTCTTTTCCACGGTCAATAAACGGTGCCAGTAAAAGAGAGCCAAATGCTAAACCAGGAATAACAAGTGTTCCAATTATATTATAGTCACCCGATGTATACGCATATTTTAATAATTGATACAGGAATAAAAAATACCAGTCTGGCATCGGAATATAAGCTGTATCACTTGGATCGGCAATTTTTTCTAACGGAGACGGATGGGCAACAGTTAAACATAGGAATCCAACGAGGAATACTGCACCAACCATCCATTCCTTCAGCAAAAAGTTTGGCCAGAATGCTTCTGTTTTGCCAGGATATTCAGAATAATCTTTAGGTATATTGGGTTGTCTATTGTTAGTAGGAACCCGGGAGTCTCCAACAAATTTCAAACCTTTTCCGCGATGCATGAATAGTCTCCCTCCTTCTTTGAATAATAATAAAGCATGAGTATTATAATGGTCCGGAAACACCTTGTTTACGAATCATCATGAAGTGAACTGCCATTAAAGCAAACAATCCTGCCGGCAGGAAGAACACATGAATCGCAAAGAAACGTGAAATCGTTTGTGCTCCGACAATATCAGAGCTTCCAGCCATAAGGATCTTCAGATATTCACCGATAAACGGTACAGATTCAACGATTTGAATCGTAACTTTTGTCGCAAATAACGCTTTCATATCCCATGGAAGTAAATAACCTGTTAAACCAAGCGCAAGCATGATGAAGAAAATCAAAACGCCAACGATCCAGTTTAATTCTCTAGGTTTCTTGTATGCCCCTTGGAAAAATACACGTAATGTATGTAAAAACATCATAACAATAACTAAACTTGCTCCCCAATGGTGCATGCCGCGGACAATTTGACCGAAAGCAACTTCATTTTGCAAGTAATAGACTGATTCCCATGCATTTTTAATATCCGGAACATAATACATGGTTAAAAACATTCCTGATAAAATTTGAATAACTGTAATAAAAAAGGTTAGACCACCAAAACAATAGACGAATGCTGAGAAATGGTGAGCCGGGTTAACGTGTTCAGGAACCTCGTGATCCGCTATATCCCGCCACAAAGGCGTAATATCCAAACGTTCATCAACCCAATTATAAAGCTTCGTTAACATATTTTACGCCTCCTTCCGCGGTTCTGCTTTTCCTAAATATAGCAAACCATCTACTTCCTTAAACGGATATACATCCAATGGTCCTGTCGGCGGCGTACCTTTGACATTTACTCCATCTTTTGTGTATAGTCCTCCATGACAAGGACAATAAAAATGCTCTGGATTTGCCTTATCTGAATTCCAGTCAACCGTACAGCCTAAATGCTTACATACAGGCGACATCGCAACAATCTCGCCCTGTTCGTTTTTATAAACCCAAGCTGAATTTGTCGCTTCTGATTCATACCATGCATCCTGTTGTGTAAAACTAAAGTCTACACGAGTCGGAATTTCTGTAATTTCAGCAACTTTTTGTGGTGTCGCGATGAAATCGCCGCCTTCTTTTTTCTGTAGCACTGGATCTACCGCAAAGCGGACCATTGGCATTAAAATCCCCGCTGCCATGAAACCGCCTACACCAGTCAATGTATAATTGAGAAATTGACGTCTAGATACATGTTTTTTGCTCATACGTTTCCCCCCCTTATCTCTAGAATTGAACACAAAAAAACCCACGCAAAATCCATAAATACTAGGACATACCAATAATATCTCAATATTTTCTTAAGGTCAATATAATCTGAAAATAATAGTGACATAAATCGCATCTATTCTTCAATTTTCCATTTTTGGACAAAAATTTCGACTAATTGTGTCACCTGCTCCTCCATCACCATATTCCGAGAGCGTTCATCCATTTGCTGCAACGACAGAGAAGGAAACCAGATCAAAGAGCCCTTTAATTCAGCTTCATGCTTCTTCCAATCCATGTCTGAAGTAAGGTAATAGACGTATTTAAATCCCTTATTATAAAACTCCTCTTCCCATTTCAATAACTCTGCTAAATGCTCCGTCTCCGTCCATGACTTTGAATACATCAAGCCGGGAAACAAAATCATACGACCCTTAAATTTCCTCTCCAGTTGCAGTGACAAAAACTGAATAAATTCAGTCATTCCAGCGCTCTGCTTGATTTTGTCATCTAGGGAAACCGGGTAAAGCGGCAGGACAACGGTATCTACATATTCCTGTGCTTTTAGATACATGTCCATATCTTCATTATTCCATTTCATTATTGTTCACTCCATCCCCTATAGTGTCTTCTATATTTTAACATGACAGCTGGGTTAGGCAAGATCAACCACAGGTCCAAGAGGAGACTTGCCTTCAACCGGCCTCCTCCCTGCAAAGCTCATAATCATCCGCGCTCTTAGCGCCTCTTGGCTTGATCGGCTTGTCCGGGCAAACGGCAGAATTGGGTTGCATCTGATTAAAGCATACAAAAAAGCCCGCTGAAACAGCAGGCCTGTCTATTCTAGTTTCAATTTTTTCAGCTGATTAGTTAATCTGATAAAGGCTTCTTCATCCTGACAGTCTAGAGCCTCATCAATTTGCCGGATGAGTTTTTCTCTCTGAAACTTTTCAATACTTGAGGTTAGAAACTGATCTGCGATCTGTCGATCCTTATCAGTAATTTGCAGATTTTTCGGCATATATGGATTTTCCTCTAATACCGCTGCAAATTGCGGAGCCTTGAAAGACGCATGGAAGTTTAGTTGAATATAAATATCTTCCTCACGGTTGAGACGAATGTCATGAAACGATTTCTCCGCATCTGTTGTCATCACATTGGCTTTATAAAAACGGAATGGAACCTCGTCCACGCAATGGGTCGACATAACAATTCCACGCGGGCAATATTGTGCTTGTTCAACAAAATGCACCTTTTCCATTAGCTTATCATGACTCATTAAATAGTTTAATATCCAGACACATTCCCGTCTTTTTAATTGATAATGATTGAGAAACCAACGAATAAAATCTTTTTTCTCATTGACAGATACAGGGGCGTTCAAGTTGTATTCCCTCCTCTGCTTTCAACTAATTTTAGTGAGATTAGTAACCATCATCCAACAACCTTTGTCTTACATCGAGAAATTCTTCGTTACTCGGATCCTTCTTCAATAACGTATTAAACACTTCGACAGCCGTTTCCCTTTTCCCTTCCTCCATTAAAAAATAACCATAATCAACCAAAAAGTCTGGTGTATCTGTGTAGTAAGTATATGCACGTTCGTATCGGTTTAATGCCTGCGAATATTCTTCAAGCTCCTGAAAGGAGACGGCAGCGTCCCAAAGGAATTGCGGCTCGGTTTCCCCACCTTCCTCCATCATATTCACGATCTCGAGTACATCCACATATCTCTGCTGATGAAGCAGAAGCTTATTTAAGGTAAGAGCGGCTTCTGTCATTTCGGGATCGAGGACAAGTGCTTCCCGGAACAGCTTTTCTGCTTCCTCTTCCTTACCAATTTTTAAAGCTAATTTCCCGCCATACACATATAAATCCTTATTAAATTCATCATAACGCAATCCATCCTTGATTGCTTCATAGCCTTTTTCCGGATCCTCTTCCCGTTCATAGGCAAATGCCAGATAGCGATACAGCGAAGTATATTCTGGATCAAGCTCCTTTAATTCGAGAAATTTTTCGATTGCCTTACCGTTATATCCTGCCTGCAGGGCCGTAAAACCGTAGTGGAAAAGAGTATTGATTTCAAGTCTCTCTTCTAATGCCCTTTCATAATAGGGCAGAGCCTTCTCAAACGCCCCACCGGCGCTTAGTGCATCTGCCATTCGTACATTTACATTAACACCAGCAATCTCCGTCTCCCTTTCCAACACTCTTTCATAACAATCAACGGCTTGAATAAATTTGCCTTCTTCAGAATATAATTCTCCAAGGGCGAAATCAATCACGATTTCGTTGGGCAGCAAAGATTTTGCCTGTTGTAATTTCTTTTCACTTACTTCATAGAGACCCTGCATTTGATAGAGATCCGCTAGCAACAGCATAGCTTGCGGAAAGACCGGGTCTTCCTCAGTGATCTTTTCCAGTTCCAATATCGCCTCTTCTTCCTCACCGAGTTCTATCAGCACCTCAGCATAAAGGACGATGATCTCGCCTTCAGAAGGGTAGATCTCCAGCAGACAGCGATAAAGCTGTTTTGTCTCTTCTAAAAAGCCATAATTGAATAAGGCTTCAGCTAAAAGAAATCTTTCATCATTTGAACCTTCCGCTAAAATACGTTCATACCCTATCAAGGCCTTTTGCTGCTGGCCGGATTCTAATAATGCTACAATAGTATTGACAGTTTCCATGTTTTTGACCCTTTCTTTTCTTGGTACTTCCCTGAACTGTTTTTTTATCTCAACAGGCCGTCGTTTTTTACCGTGTCTGGATTTTCCATAATGTAGGTCATAGAATCTCCCTTAAAAAGATCTTATGACAAACTAACTATGTTGGAAAAGATAAATTATATCATAATCAGAATAGAAAATAAAAAAAATCGCCAAATGGCGATCCCCGATAAGCGAGATTAGAAGCGCCGGGATGCAAAGCTTGATTGATAGTCAAATGAAACCGGATAGCACATATCCGCTCTTTCCTAAATAGCAACTGTGCCGAGATGCCTTTCGCTGTCATTTTTAACTGCATATAATGCAAAGGGAGCCGCCCCAAAAAGTAAAGGTGTTAGCACCACCCTCCAGTATCATTTTGCGTAAATTCGCACTGAATATAGATACAGGTGGACGCCTGACACTTTACGGGACAGCTCCTTTTTAGGTCTCTTATAGCAGGCTTTGCAAATGCTCAAAAAATTTCGGGTAAGAAACAGAAACTGCTTCCTTCTCTTCAAGCGATACCTCTTCTTTGCAAATCAATGCAGCAACAGCCAGCATCATCCCAATGCGATGATCGCCATGGCTTGATACTGCTCCGCCTTTTAGAGATTTTTTTCCGTATATAATCATCCCATCATCTGTCGCTTCGATGGCCGCTCCGAGTTTGGCTAATTCATTCACAACAGTATTGATGCGGTTTGTTTCCTTCACCTTCAGCTCGGCTGCATCCTTAATGATCGTGGTTCCTTCAGCCTGAGTCGCAAGCAGGGCAATAATTGGAATCTCATCAATTAAACGTGGGATCACGTCTCCACTGATGACCGTTCCTTTCAATGCAGATGTTTTAATGGTTATGTCACCAACTGGTTCATATTGGGTGCCCCCCTGACCCTCAATGAAGATATCCGCCCCCATTTTCTGCATCACTTCAAGAATTCCTGTTCTCGTTGGGTTTAGCCCGACATTTTTTAACTGGATGATGCTGTTTGGTACAATCGCACCGGCAACAAGGAAAAAGGCAGCAGAAGAAATATCACCGGGCACTTGTACATTGGTTCCCTTCAAGACCTGGCCGCCGCAGACTGAAACAGCAAGGCCATCACTTTCCACAGTGCCACCGAACTGACGGATCATTCGCTCTGTATGATCCCGGGATTTTTCTGGCTCAATAACAGTGGTCATGCCTTCCGCCTGAAGACCGGCAAGTAATATGGATGATTTCACTTGCGCGCTGGCTACAGGTGCCTGATAGGTAATCCCATGAATACCGCCGCCACGAATCGAAATTGGGGTATATTCCCCGTTTTTTCTGCCATCGATCCTTGCTCCCATTTCAGAAAGTGGAAGAACCACCCTCGTCATTGGTCTTTTGCCGATGGAGGCATCCCCAATTAAAGTAGCATGAAAATTCCTCCCTGAAAGGATCCCCAGCATCAAACGGATCGTGGTTCCGGAGTTGCCGACATCGAGGACCTCGCGAGGCTCCTGAAGACCATTCCATCCTTTACCGTGGATGGTCAATTTCTGCTCCTCCTGTTCGATCTGAACGCCAAGCTGTCTGAAGCAGGAAACAGTGCTAAGGCAATCATCTCCCATTAAAAAGCCAGTAACCGTCGTGATTTCTTCTGCAATGGCTCCAAACATGACAGAACGGTGAGAAATAGATTTATCGCCCGGCACGACAAGAGTTCCTTGTAAAGAATTCACATTTGTTTGTAACGGATATGTGCTCAATCTGCTCCTCCTTTTTCTGGTCCGAACATTGTCACGGACCGATCGAAGTTTCAAAGTTTGTATAATGCTCAAGGCATTTTATCGCACGGGTGCGGTCTGCCTCTGTTTGAAAACTAATAACCAGCACACCGATAATATCTTCTCTTGTTTCCCGAATTTGGATATTGGTAATACTGATTTCTTCCTTTGCCAAATACTTGGTGATTTCGGAAACAACCCCTGGGTAATCCGGCACATCGACAAACAGATCATAAAAGGCAGGGATCGCTCCTTTTTCCTTGCTCGGAAGTTCATCGCGAAACTGCTTCGCTTCAAAAAAATATTGATAAATTCTGCCGCTATCCTGTTCTTTTAACATTGAAGCTACTTCATGCATCTCCTGCTGCCAGTTTTCCAATAATTGTAGCAATACTTCTTTATTATGTAAAAGAATATCCCTCCACATCGCCGGGCTGCTAGAGGCAATTCTAGTAATATCGCGAAACCCTCCAGCTGCCAAACGAGTCACCAGCTCCTGCTCTTGGCTGGTTTTTTCCGCCTGATGGACAAGCGATGCGGCAATGATATGAGGAAAATGACTGATTACTCCTGTTAAATAATCATGTTCCTCTGGAGATACTGTAATAAACTTCGCCTTTGTACCCTTCAACCATTCTCTCAGCTTATCTAGCTTTTCCACCTCCATATTCGGAGGTGGAGTTAATAGATAAAAAGCATTTTCAAAAAGATACTTTCTTGCTGCCGCTACTCCGCTTTTGTGCGAACCGGCCATTGGATGTCCTCCAATAAAGGTAATGCCTTGATGAATGAGTTGTTCCGCCTTTTTGACAATCGTCATTTTCGTGCTTCCGGTATCTGATATAATGACATTTTCTTTTAATGGTGTTTTTGCCAGCAGATCCAGTATGCTTTCCGTCACCTGTACAGGCGTAGCGATCAGAATCAAATCAGCTTCCCTAGCGCCTTCTTCAATGCTTTGCACGAATTCATCTACTACTCCCAGCATTTTTGCCAGTTTTCCTTGCTCCTCATAAATATCAAAACCGATGACATTACAGTCCTGATGCTGCCCTTTCACACATAATGCGAGCGAACCGCCAATCAGACCTAAACCTATAACAAATACACGGCCTTTCAAACCGGATCACCGCCCTAATCATTTCCCTAATTTACGTCCTATTTCACACATAACATTAATTTGACGCAATCGTTTTTTTATTTAAAAATTGCTCCATCACTTTGATAAGTCCACTATTTTGTTCCTTCGAACCGACCGTCACGCGGACCGCAGTCGGAAAACCTAATGCAACTCCTGAACGTACGATATAGCCTCTTTCAATGAAATATTGAAAGACTTCATCCCCGCTTATTCCGAAATCGATCAAAATAAAATTCGCCTGCGACGGAAAGAAATGTAATTGATGCGCCGAACAGAACTGCTCGAATTGCGCCATACCCTCACGGTTTTTCCCTCTACAGTCTGTAACATATTGCTGATCCTTCAATGCGGCTACAGCTGCAATCTGGCCTAGTGTATTTACATTAAACGGTTCTCTCACTGGCTCAAGGGCGTGAATTGTTGCAGAACTGGAAATACCGTACCCTACCCTTAATGCGGCAATTCCATAAATTTTAGAAAAAGTCCGTAATACAATTAAATTACTGTATCTTTCCAACAGTTCAAGTGCATGATGATAATCATCGGCCATCACATAATCATGGTATGCTTCATCAATAACGACCAGTATATCCTGTGGAACCCTATCAAGAAAAGCAGTTAATTTATCCTTTGGAATATAATTTCCTGTTGGATTATTTGGACTGCATACCCAGACAATCGCTGTGTGATCATCAATGGCAGCTAGCATGCCATCTAAATCATGCTGACCATCTTCAAGTAGCGGGACTTCCCTTGCCTCCGCTCCTTCAACAATGGCATTATGCTTATACTGTGAGAAAGAAGGTGTAGCCATGACCGTATTTCTTCCAGGGAATAACAATGAACGGGAAATGATTTGAATGAGGTTATCTGCACCATTTCCGAAGATTAGTTGATTCTCTTCTACTTGAAGAAATTGTGCCACTTCGCTCCGTAATCTCGTTGCATAGCCATCTGGATAGCGTTCAAAGCCCATTTCACTTTGCAATGCCTGCCAAACCTTCGGAGAACATCCAAAAGGATTTTCATTTGAAGCAAGCTTTACAATAGATTCAAGACCATACTCCCGTTTCACCGCATCTATATGTTTCCCTGGTTTATAGGGAGGAAGATCCAAAATTTGTTCTTTCCATTTCATCGTTTATACACCTCTCATAATCAAATAATCAATTTATTTTTTTAAGTCAGGTCTTAGGACAACTGCCCCTTCCAAATAGACGTGGTTTATTTCCCTTTGGCCTTTTGTTGTATTGATGTGCATCATAACACGGATGCATTTTTCCAATGCTCCATGTACACGGATTTCCTGCATACACATAACAGGGACATAATCCCAGCCTTCAATGGCCCGCATCGCTCTGGCGGGAAAAGCCGCTGTAATCTCATCTGTCACAGAGATGAAGACGGAAGCAACTTGTTCCGGCTCAATCCCGTTTTCTGAGATCATCTGCTTTAATAGCCTGTTCGTTGCATGCAAAATCTCTTGTTCATTATTCGCTTGAATTGTAATGGCTCCTCGTACACCACGAAACACCGATACCCCTCCCATTAAAAATTCTTTAATTCTCGGAGAATTTCCTTTTCCGTCATAACATGCAGAATAGGTGTTCCGATTTTTTCTAAAAGCACCATTCTTATTTGCTGACCTACAGATTTTTTATCACTTTTCATCCATTGAACTAAATGTTCCGGTGCTAAGCCTTCCGGTAACCCGGTTTGGTAGTCCAGTTTCGTCAGCCATTGATAGAAGGGCGCAAGTTCAAAGGACAACCCGCTGTACTTTATGCTCAGCTTTAAGGCAAACAGCATTCCAATAGCGACAGCTTCACCATGCGTAATACGGCCGTAGCCCATTTCCGCTTCAATTGCATGTCCAAGGGTATGTCCGAAGTTCAGATATGCCCTTACCCCGGTTTCCTTCTCATCCTGTGCAACAATCGCACTTTTGATTTCAATCCCTCTCGCCAAAAAGCGGATGACATCCTCTTCATCGAGATTTGCTAAAGAAGTAATATGCACCATCAGCCAGCGATAAAAGGATTCGTCCTGGATTAATCCATGCTTTATAACCTCAGCAAAGCCGGAACGTCTTTCACTTAGCGGAAGACTCTTTAAAAACTGCATATCATACACAACTGCTTCCGGCTGGTAAAAGGCACCAATCATATTCTTACCGGCAGGGTGGTTTATTGCAACCTTTCCTCCTACTGCACTATCATGGGCCAGAATGGTAGTCGGAATTTGGATAAAGGAAATGCCGCGCATAAAAGTAGCAGCGACAAAACCAGACAAGTCACCGACCGCCCCTCCCCCCAACGCAAGGACCAAAGAATGGCGATCCAGCTTATGCTCTAGAGCAGCAGTCAGACACTCGTAATATACTTCAATTGTTTTCGCTTTTTCTCCGCTTGGCACAAGATGATGCTCTGTTGAAAAATCCAATAACACGGATTCCAATAAATTTAAATAAAGCGGGGCAACTGTCTCATCTGTTATAATAAAAATTTTCGTTAATTTAGGCAGCCTTTGTCTGATGATCTCAGGCAGACGATTAACCGCACCGGCACTGACATATACGGGATAAGTTTTTAAAGGAGTTTGCACAGAAAGCTCAATCATTAAAATTCCCTCGCATACTGACGTTGATCTTCAACTGCGGCTTTTAGGGCATCAAATCTGTCCGCATAAAATTGATCCACGATTGCGGCTGCCAATTCCCACGCGACAACACTTTCCGCAACAACCGCTGCTGCCGGTACGGCACAGCTATCCGATCGTTCAATACTGGCGGAAAACAGCTCTTTTGTTTCAATATCCACACTTTGCAACGGTTTATATAAAGTCGGTATCGGCTTCATTACACCTCTAATAACTAAAGGCATCCCTGTCGTCATGCCTCCCTCAAGTCCACCTAACCGATTTGTTTTCCGGTAAAAACCATTCTCTTTATCCCAGGCAATTTCATCATGAACCTCACTGCCAGGTTTATGGGCTGCCTCAAAGCCTATGCCGAATTCAACGCCTTTAAAGGCATTTATGCTGACAATTGCTGCTGCCAGCTTCGCATCAAGCTTGCGATCATAGTGGACATAGCTGCCAACCCCTGCAGGCATGCCTTCAACAATGACTTCGACAATTCCGCCAATGGAATCGCCATTTTCCTTCGCAGTATCGATTGCTTTCATCATTTCTTTTTCCGCTTCCGGGTCAAGACAGCGAACTGGCGAGGCCTCTGTGAGTTCCTGCAGTTTTTGAATGGACGTGTACCCAGCCTCATTTGCTTTTACACCGCCGATTTCGATAACGTGCGAAGCAACCTCAATGCCGAGCAGTTTTAATAATTTCTTGGCAACAGCGCCTGCCGCAACACGAACTGTTGTTTCCCGCGCGGAAGAACGCTCCAATACATTACGCATATCACGGTGCCCATACTTCAAAGCACCATTCAAATCAGCATGTCCTGGGCGGGGACGGGTAATTTTCCGCTGTATGTCATCCTCATTACCCTCAAACGGCTCTGGACCCATGATTTTCGTCCAATGCTTCCAATCGTTGTTTTCTACTGCCAGTGCCACCGGTGACCCTAGAGTTACACCATGCCTTACACCGCTGGTAATGGCCGCTGTGTCCGTTTCAATCTCCATTCTCCGACCGCGTCCGTATCCTTTTTGTCTTCTTGCTAATTGCTCATTAATGTCTTCTTGTAACAGAGGCATCCCCGCAGGCAATCCCTCAATAATGGTTGTCAATTGGGGCCCGTGTGATTCCCCTGCTGTTAAATATCTCATTCTCTCTTTCTCCCTTCAAAGCGTTAAAGGATTATGTACCAATATAACATATGATTAAAAAATAGAATAGTAACTTTTCGAAAATTACTATAATAAAATTTAGAACGCACTACTTGATCCAATAAAGTTTAACCCATCTATCCGCTATTTTTCCGTCGGTATTTTTCGATAGAAAAATGTTTCCATCGCTTCAAGGTCATACGTAGCTGAATTAAAAATTTGCTCTGTGCTGCCGACAAAAAAAACCCCTTCCGGATTCAATGCCCGGGAAAATTTATGATATAGATTGACCTTAGCCTCTTCGGTAAAATATATCAACACATTACGGCAAACAATTAAATCAAATGGACCGCCGAACGGATCGGCCAATAAATTATGTTTTTTAAATCGGACGCTTCTTTTGATATCTTCGGATACAAAATATAGCGATCGCTCCTTCACGAAGTACTTTCTTTTCATATCAGCCGGCAATTCATTCAAAGAACGTTCAGAATACATGCCTAGCTTCGCTCTTGAAATGACATTCTCATCTATGTCCGTTGCCAGAATGTCTATTTGTGAGAACGGCAACCATTTGGACATAATCATCGCAATCGTATACGGCTCTTCCCCAGTCGAGCAGGCCGCACTCCAGATTTTCGGTTTTCTGGTCCGTTTGAGAATTCCCGGCAGTATTTTATTTTCCAGTACATCCCACCGATTGCTATTGCGGTAAAATTCAGATACATTAATCGTCATTCGATCCAAAAATTCATTCAGCAGCTCCAAATCATGCGATAGAGCGGCAAAATATTCTTCAAAGGAGTGAAAGCCCCTTTTCTCGTATAGAGAGACCAGCCTGCGCTTCATTTGTGCCTCTTTATACAGTGCCAGGTCAATCCCTGTTTTTTTCTTAATTCCGTTGATAAATTTTGCATAATCATCTGGAAACATTCTAATACTCCTCTAGTAAGATATCCTTAGTATAGCGAAAAAAGAATATTTGGTGATATTTTTATCAAAATTTAGCGAAAAACACAGGCGTGAATTTAACGATTTTCTTTTCTTTCCTGTAAAAAAAACACTTGCAAATGCAAGTGTCCTCTTCATTAATATATCCATTGATTGATTAATTTACCATATTCCACTAGTTCGTTTTCATTAAAGAATAAGGCAATTTCACGAACCGCACTTTCCGGAGAGTCTGAACCGTGAATGACATTTTTTCCTACAGTGATGCCGAAATCACCGCGGATTGTCCCTGGTGCCGCATCCTTTGGATTCGTAGAACCCATCATTTGGCGTGCAGTTGCAATCACGTTTTCTCCTTCCCATACCATGGCAAATACAGGACTTGAAGTAATAAAATCAACCAGTTCTCCGAAGAACGGACGCTCTTTATGCTCAGCATAATGATTACCAGCTAATTCAGTTGAAATGCTCATTAATTTGGCGCCAACAAGACGAAATCCTTTCTTTTCGAAACGGGAAACGATTTCACCGATTAAATTGCGCTGTACCCCGTCAGGTTTTACCATTAAAAATGTTTTTTCCATGAATTCAACCCCTATGACCATATTGTTATGTATAACGAATCTGTATTGGATGAGAGCTCAACGTTTCTGCCGCTTCTCCACTAAAACCAGTTCATGGAAATAGTACCATTTTTTCGAAAATTACGCAACAACTCAAAACTTGCGATTCCCAATATAGGTAGCAATATTTTTTAACGCGGTATTCGCTTTATTTTTTGGCAATTCTTCTAACAAGGCAAGTGCTTTATTTAAATAGGTGCTACTAACATTTCTAGCCTGATCAATTGCATCCGACTGCTTGATTTTCAAGATTAGGGCGTCAATTTCCTCCCGTGCCATATGTTCATGGACTTTCAGAATATCCGGACGGATTACCGCATTCTCCATAGCAAATAACACAGGCAGTGTGATATTTCCCTGAAGCAAATCCCCGCCTGCAGGCTTCCCTAATTCCTTTTCAGTTCCGGTAAAATCAAGAATATCATCAATAATTTGATAGGACATTCCAACATAATACCCAAACCGTGCGAGCTTCTGATGCATTTCTTTTTCCACATCGGCAGCAATCGCTCCAAGCTGACAGCTCGCTGCAATCAGCAAAGCTGTTTTTCTTTTGATCCTGCGCAAATAGTCTTTTATATGTTGGTCAAAGCGATATTTATCTTCCATTTGTTCGATTTCGCCGACGCATAATTCAACCATGGTATTGGATAGAATCCGATGAGCTTCCGGCTTATCAATTTGCGTCATCAGTTCAAGAGAACGGGCAAAAATATAATCCCCCGTATACATGGCAACCAGATTATCCCACTTTTCCTTTACCGTCGGCTGCCCTCTCCGAATCTCGGCATCGTCAATGACATCATCGTGAATTAATGAAGCAGCGTGAATTAATTCGAGAGAAACAGCGACCTTTTTAATGGTATGTATATCATAAGTGCCAAATTTGGCTGCGAGCAGAACAAAAATAGGACGAATCCTTTTTCCTCCTGCCTGCAGCAGATGAAGGGAGGCTTTTCGCAATAATGCTGAATCTGCCTGTACTGCCTCTTCCAGTGTTCTTTCGATGATATCTAAATCCGACTTTAAAAATGAATACATCATTTTAAATTTCATACCCGTATCCACCTTGCTAAAACCCCTGCCTGCCAAACTTAACTACTTGATTAACAAACAGAAACCTCTATTTATTTTTATTTATAGCCAATATGAACAGCGGCAACTCCGCCAGTATACGGCTTATATATAACCTTCTGCAAACCTGCTCTCCTAAACATCTCAGCAAGTTCTTTCATTCCTGGAAAGTCACGCGCTGATTCCTGAAGCCATGAATACTCCTGATAGCTTTTTGCGAACAGCTTGCCAAAAAAAGGCATAATAAAGCGAAAATAGAAATAATACAATTGCTTGTAACCGATTAAAGTTGGCTGTGATGTTTCCAGACAAACGACTATTCCCTCAGGCTTGACAACCCGTGTCATCTCTTTTAAAACCTGCATATAATCCGGTACATTTCTTAGTCCGAAACCGATAGTAACATAGTCAAATGTATTATCCGGAAATGGCAATTCCATCGCATTTCCGTGAATTAACTGAACCTGCTTATATCCCTTGACCTTTTCTTCCCCGATTTTCAGCATATTTTTACTGAAATCAAGGCCGGTGACTTTCCCTTCCTGCCCGACTGCCTCAGCCAGTGCAATTGTCCAGTCAGCTGTTCCACAGCATACATCCAGCGCCTTTGCTCCCCTTTGGACATTCATTTGTTTCATTGTGTCTGAACGCCATCTTTTATGCTGCTGAAAGCTGATGACGGAGTTCATTTTATCGTAGGAACCGTAAATCTTTTCAAATACATGATGGACTCTTTCCTCTTTTGATTGCTCCATTTCATTACCCTTCTTCCGCCAATGTTTTGGTTATCGAATGCTGAACAGCGATAATTTGATCCATTCTTTTTCGTAAACAATCATTGATTTGCGGAAACTGATGAATTTCTTGTTCAACCAAATTTGCTGTATATTCAATATATCTGTCACAAATCGTTAGCAAATGTTTTTTTTGTTCATTGGATTTATCCTGCGTCTTTTTTGCAAAAATAATTTTCTCCAAAGCATCAAAGACAAAAGAATGTCCGGTTTCTTCAAACTGGTTTCTTTCAGAAGCTAGGCGTTTGACGAGTAATAGATTGGAGATCAGATCGTTCCACTTCTTTATTCCGCCATATTCAATCAGCTTGCCGAACAATGAAAATTCAATCGTTTTCATACTATTAATTAAGTCCTCTATATTCACTGGATCTTTATGATAAACGAAGACTTTATGCTCATTAATATTTTTGACACCCTCGGACAGCATTTTGATGATCTGGATGTCACTGATTTCCGCTAAATATTTATAATATAAACCGCTATAATAATCACCAGCAAGAACCGTCAGTTGCCGGACCTTCATGCTGGACTCATCTTTCAGTTCAATGGAAACCAAATCATGAGTATCAAGAGCGATTTGCATGAGCATGATTGCAATGACAAATGTGTCTTTTTCAGACGGGGACAATTCAAGTTGATCTAAGATCGAAATAAGAATCAGAATCTTATCTTCATCAATGACTGGGGAACTAATATATTGGCGTAAATAAGGATGGAGTACATGTCGCTCAATCCTCTCCTTCATTTCAGCTAGTTTTTTTTCATATTCATACAATCATATCACCCTTGTATCCCCAATTTTCCTTGCTCAATAAAAATTCAACCCGTTTCTCATATGAATGAAATATAAATTATATTTTTCACACAATAAACAGAGACAATTATATCATAAAAAAGTCGCTATGACATGTATTCGCGGGTAATTTCCGGCTATTTTTTTCCTTCGCTTTCAACATTACCATAATGTGTTTTGATGAGTGCGTCACCGCGGATTTTAATAGCGGAAGTATGCTCGGTAAACTGGGCAATCATGACTTCGCCCTTATCCAGCTTCTCAGAATGATGGAACCTGGTATCCGATCCCCGTGTCAGGCCAATGACATGTACTCCGTCTTCCTTCGCTTTGATGACTACATATTCGCTTGTAACCGTTTTATTCTCTTCCAAACTACTCCATCCTTTCTAAAGCGAAAAGGACGAACATCCTTTCCATTTCCCTTTGCCAAATCTTATACTATTTCCAAGTCAAATTCGGTATTTGCATCTATCAGTTATTTTTGATTAATGACAACACTTCTTGACGGGCAGACACATCTTTTAGAAAAATACCGCGGACAGCGGAAGTAACAGTCTTTGAGCCCGGCTTCTTCACTCCGCGCATCGTCATGCACATATGCTCTGCCTCAACAATAACCATCACACCATACGGGTCAAGCGTTTCCATAATACTATTGGCAATAGTTGAGGTTATTCTTTCCTGCAGCTGTGGCCGTTTTGCGACTGCTTCCACCGCTCTGGCCAGCTTGCTTAATCCTGTTACCTTCCCGTTGCGCGGGATATAAGCAATGTGTGCCTTACCAAAGAATGGAACTAAATGATGCTCACACATCGAATAAAAGGATATGTCCTTTACTAAGACTAACTCTTCATGATCTTCCGTAAAAACTGTTTCAAAATACTCCTTCGGATCATCTTGCAAGCCGCTGAATACTTCTTCATACATCTTTGCAACACGCTTTGGCGTATCTACAAGACCTTCACGATTTGGATCCTCTCCAATGGCTTCTATAATTAAACGTACCGCTTCTTCAATCTGGGTACGGTTCATATTTGACATTGATACCTTCCTCCTAAATTCGTCCAACAATCGGACTTCCCCTGAATTTCTTCATAGGAACATAACAATAGCTCCAACAAAACATATGCCTGCTGTCAATTCCACTGCTGTGTCTCTCCTATCCTTATCCATATTAGCATATTTTTTTTCATTCCGGCAAAAGGTAAAAATAAAAGCGTCACGTTATACAGCCTGCATCCTGGATTTGGAATAGAAGATTCATAAAAAAACCGCGATGTGATCGCGGTTTTTAAGCACTTTATGTAATTATTTAACTGCGTCCTTGAGTGCCTTACCTGGTTTAAATGCAGGGACTTTACTTGCAGCAATTTCAATTTCAT
>NZ_CAMLDX010000031.1 GCF_946478885.1 uncultured Bacillus sp.
TCTTTGTTTTTAGGCCGGCTTTCTTATTGTGATCCTTTTAACAGGGCAGAGCCTGCACTTTTTTAAGTATATGTATGAAAAGGATGATTATTTCATTAACAGTACCGGAACCGTTGATCGCTGTGAAATCGTATGACTGACACTACCGAGATATTCTTTAATTCCGCTTAACCCGCGGCTACCCATTATAATTAGGTCACAGTCGAAGTCATTAGCCTGTTGTAGTATGACATAGGCAGGAGAGCCACTTTTAACCATTACTTCTGTTGGATTTTGAATCTCCTTTAATTTTGCTTTAATCGGTTCAACGACTCTCTCAGCTTCTTCTCTAACTGCCGCTTTATAACGGTTATACAAATCAGTCGGTGTATGGGCCGGCTTTGGTGAAAGTGGAGCTACATGAATTACGGTGATCTTAACAGCAGGATCCAGCTGAGCAAATTGAATCGCTTTTTCTAATGAGTCTGACGCTAAAGTCGAACCATCATAAGGAACAAGAATATTTGAGAACAGCATATTTTACAACTCCTAATCTTTTCAAAATTATGTCTCATCTTTATTATAAAAGTAAATAGGGAATAAGTAAAAATTGACCTTATGACTTCTTCCATAGACGAGCAAGCAGAGCCTTAAAAATGTCAGTATAAGTTGCCGCGAAAAACGGAATGAAAGGCAGCAAATGATGCATACTATCTATTATCCTCTAAAAAAGTAAATCCTCCATTATTCAATCTATTTGAATAACGGAGGACGATCGTAAAACTTTTAGATATGATTCAGACATATATCTCCTCTTCCTCTTTTTCACATTTGATTTCTCCTACCGCTTCCTCCCACCAAAGATAATCGTGTTTGACAGGTTCGATTTTTTCATTTGGCTGTGTTCCCTGCATCTCTTCAATCTCCATTAACCCTAAAATGATTTCTAACATTTCATCAAAATGAACGAATGACATGTTTCTCACCTCCTTTAAAAATTAGATTATTGATGATTCCCTTCTTTACTTCAATTATATGGGAGAAACCTTAGTAAACAATTACCTAAATATGTAAATATTTTGAATTTTTTCTATACTAAGAGATTGTTGATTAGTTAAACGCTCATAGGCCTTTATGAAGAATATTTCACTCGCTTATGGTTTCCCCAAGATTTGGATTGTTTAAATCTATCTCTGCTAATTTGAATAATCGAGTAGGAGAGGGTGTTGAACCCCCGACCTCTCACGCCACCATACATACGGTTCTCGTATATGGCAGTCAACCTTTTAAGCAAACTATCATCGATACTGTCCGTTTTTCTCAAATGCGATCATATTTAAAGACATTGTCCATTTTCACTATATATTCGTAAAGCAACAGCAGATTGATCGTAAGGTTTGTAATCTCGCTGTAAAAATGAACAAATCATCTTGATTTTGATCAATATAATTACCAATGATATCGATTGCCCTTCTAAAATCATTCACTAATTCCGCGGAATACTTTTCATCATAAATAAATCGATTAATTCTTATTAATTCATCAGCAATAATATAAAGTTTAAATTCATCTACTAGAGATTTAAGACGATATAATTTTTCAGGATCGGAAAGGTATGCATTCCTTTCCCTGTTGCTTTTGTCGACATATTCGATAAACCCTCTTATATTTTCAGCAAGCATATTGGCCTTCAGCACATCGAAGTTCAATGAAACCTTCACCTCTTTATTATTATTTATTACTAAATGTATGAAACACATGCAGTGTTATTCTGTTAAAAATCATACAAGGTGAACAGAACTTCTGACTATCTGCTTTGAGCCGTAACTTGCATCTATACCAAATTAAGAAAATGTTTTTGTTCATCTAAATGGATAAAACATAATGGTCAAATGATGATCAAACAGGAAAAGTAATTGTGCTTGTCAAAATCAACAGCAAGCCAACCATTCATTATTTGATAAACTCCTTAAATCCCTCTCCTAGAATTCCGGCATCTCTTCTTTCAGCCGCACCAATCAGGGCGCGTTTAGAAACATTATTCTTTTGTTCAAGCAGTGGCTGCCTTCCCTTGTAAACATACTTCTTTTTTAGTACATTTTTCTTTTGATTATAATATAGAACAAATCGTTTAAGCGGCAAATTTGGATTTGAATTAATCCAGTTTATTTTAAAGGCACTTTCATCCTGCCATTCTTCTACTAAAAGCATATGGGCGAGAACACGTAATTGCTTGTAATTAAACTCAGGTGTCAGACGAACCTCCCTCTCTAGCATCAGTGTCGGTTCATCAACGGCTAACGCCTGTTTTAAAATAATATCTTCATCTTTCATTCTTTGTTCCAGTTGAGAAAAAGCAAATAAAGAAAACAACTATGCATACAACTCCTCATTGATTTTGGCATTAATATTATTATGCCGAATTAAACTTAATACTGGTCATAAATCAAGAATAGACCTTAAACTATTTTGGATCGCTTTAAACAAAAAAATGTCACATTACAATATATAAACACAACGTAACAATCGATACAAGTGAATTGCATAAAAAATAGGCAAACCGATCTGAAAAAGGAACCAATTTCAGGTTCCTTTTGCAAAACTCCATTTTTCAGCGGTTTACGCAATCCATTAGTTTAATCAAACAGCATGAGCTATCCCTTAAGGCTTAATCTCCGCCTCCACCACCGCCGTCTCCTCCTGTATCGGCCGTACTGCTGTCACTTGACGAATCAGAAATGAAAAGATCCCAGAATGAAGTGGATTCAGATGAATCAGAAGAAAAGGTGGTTTTTCTTTGTTTCTTTTTCCAAATACCTGAAAAAATAATGAAATAAAGAATAACACCCAAGCAGAAATTTAATATCCCACTGAGAATGTCACCGTTTAATAATAAACCTAGCACTATCCAAAGCCAAAAAAGACCATACATCAATAAACATATTGCTCGACTCATCTGACTAAATTCCCTCCTCCTTTATTAGATCATCTTGTATCATCCTGTGTATTATTTTCTGTTTTTTCAATCTATTCTAACTATAACAATATTAACACTAAATTCCATAAAAAGTTAACTTAACGATTAGAAAGATGTAAATTAAGCGGACATTTTACAAATGTCCGCTTAAGCTTTCACGATTATTTTTGCTAACCTTCTGATAAACCAAAACTGCTAAGCAAATAATGATTAATAATGCCTGTCCTGCCAAACTTTCATATGTCGGATAGAAACCGATCAATGAAATGACCGGAAGCTCGTGAATGACATGTACCGAAAGTTCATTAGTCAGTTGCAGGGTATGGACGCTTGAACCAATAATCTTAAAGGCTAAAAGATAAATAAGTATTGTCGCAGCAAAGAAAAATCGATGTATGACAATGCGTGTACTCATTTTTAACAAGATAAATGCCACTGCTCCTAAAATAACAAGGGCAACGACGATTCCTAAAATAAAATCGAACATTTCCATTTTCGGAGCAACTCCGGTATAAAACAGAATCGTTTCTGCCCCTTCCCGAAATACCGACAAAAATGAGATAAATGCCATCGCAAAAACAGATTGTTTGGAGATTGCATTTCCCATTTGCTTTGCTAAATAGGCATTCCAGGAAGCTACACTTGATTTATTATGGAGCCAAACTCCAACACCAATCATGATCGCAGCCGCTGCCAAACCGACATATCCTTCTAACATTTCCCTTCCAGTATTTGCGCTTAATGAATGGAAAATGAACGAAAATGCAACCGCAACAACAGCGGATAGTAATACGCCGAATAGTGCTCCTCCATATATCCAACGGACCATGTGCTCCTGCTTTGAATTTTTTAAAAAGGATACTAAAATGATGATAATCAGAATGGCTTCTAATCCTTCACGCAGCAGAATTAAAGCGGAATCCCAAAAAGTATAATGACTATCTTCCTGAAGCAATTGAAGTTCCGTTTTAAATTGTGATAATTGAGCCGTGATCCCTTCAGCATCGACCGTATCTTTTGCAAGTCCGGTAACAAGAATCGGCATCTCGCTTTCTATCTCATTATATAAAGCTCCGTTTCGTGTAGATACCTCCATCTCAATATTCGGCCAGACTGTAATAAACTCCGTTAAAGCTTTCCCTGCCTCTTGAAAATGTTTATCAGCAATAGAGTTCAATGCCCCTTCAATCAAATCTACCAGAGTTTGTAGTGAGTAATCATCTGCTGTTTCAATAACCTCTCCAGCCAAATACTGTTCAATCGAAGCTTTAAAGGTCTCATATTGACTCGAAGCTAAGGATAAATCCGGTTCCTCCGCAGCTAACGTAATCCTTATAAAAGCTAATTGTGTTTCAATTTGCCCATACATTCCGACATTGTGCTCTCGTACAGGCTGTTCGTATTGATTCCATTTATTATTCAACACATTGTAGGCATTTTGTATCGTAGTGATTTCCTTTGTTTCTAAAGCCTCTTCAAACTGTTTCATGAACGGAGTGTACTTCGAAGCAAATTCTTTTCTCTTTTCTGCCTCGTTAACGGGATTTTCCATTTTTTCCAGATGTGAAAGAGCCTTTGATAGTTGTGTTATAGCTTCAGATTTTTCTGCTTGATTCTCTGTTTTGAGAACATTTTCCAGTGCCTTATCCACAGCCTTCTTTTCTTTAGCCTTTTCCGTTTTAACCAGATCCCAATTTGACTTGAATTCATCAATCGCCTTTTGAGCTTCCGTGACATTTCCCTGTTTCGTATTGATCAAGGCATCACTTATCGAGATATACAGGTGGCTGTATGAAACTTCTGCGAATACTGGACTGGCAAGGAACAGACACACCAGGAAACTGCTAATTTGTAAAAAGCGCTTCACCTATATAACTCCCTTTTTCTACGCCGGGGAAACAAGCAAAAACTGCACTACCCCGATGAGTAATATATTCATTAAGTTTATCTAAACGCCCTAAACTGTTTTGAATATCGATAAACTGCTGCGGATTTTTCTGAAATGAAATAAACATTAAACCAGCATCATATGCTCCTGTATTTGCAACAATTCCCGAAGTATAAGAAAATCCACGACGTAAAATCTTTTTCTCCGCCGCTCTGGCTAAGTGAACATGGGATATTTCCGGAATAATATAATCACCATGCTCATTCTTTTCCATGACATCAAAATCATCAAATTCACTTTCTTTTCCGATTGGCGCACCGCTCTCACGATAACGTCCAAAGGTTGCATCCTGCTCCTTCAAGGACGTTCGATCCCAGGTTTCCAGGTGCATTTGAATTCTGCGGTAAATTAAATAAGTCCCTTCTGTCAGCCAGCTTTTCGATTCTCCTTTTTGAATCCAAACAGTTGATTGGTAATCCTCTTCTGACTTCGGATTCACGGTGCCATCCTTAAATGCGAAAAGATTCCTTGGTGTCCCTCCATCCTTCGGTATCGGATTATATCCTGCCTGTGACCACTTGATTTCCACTTTCCCGCTTGCAGCTCGGACTAAATTCCGAACAGCATGAAAAGCTACCTGAGGGTCATCGGCACAAGCCTGGATACAAATATCACCCCCAGTATAGGCTTCATCCAATTGATCTTTGGGAAAATGGGGAAGTTCCTTTAATGGCTCTGGTTTCTTGCTTTGCAGCTTCAAGACCTTGTTTTCAAAAAGTGTTGGTCCTACACCAAATGTCAAAGTCAGATTGGAAGCACCCATTCCAGCTGCTTCTCCTGTATCCTCTGGAGCAATATAAACATTTCCGGAAGATACCGCTGCCATATCTCCATTCATCAGACTCTCCGCAAGAGGAGTCCACATTTGAAAAAGTTCCTGTAATTCGGCTTTAGACCGAACCAATACATTTAGCGATGCAAAATAAATGTAATGCTGTGCCGGGGTACTGATTCCGGCCTGATGCTTTCCATAAAACGGGATTGTATCCTCCTTGGAAGAACTCTCCTTCTCTGAAGGCTCAAATTCATAGCCTAATGCCTTCATCGAACCTCCGATTCCAGCTGCTCCAACTGCAACGCCCGCAGCCCCGGCAGCGGCTAATTTTAATATTTCACGCCTCGTAATTGTCTGCTCAGTCATTCTGGATCACCCCTATTCTAAAATAATTCCCATTTGGCTTAAAGGTTCACCAAGCTGATTGACAGCTGCTGCTAAAGCTTTCGTATTCTCTTCTGTCAATTCTTCATAAGATACGTACCCGCCTTCTGCTGTTTCATGCTCCGCTAATAATTTATCGACTGCAGCAAATCGATTCTCTAATGTACTTACCAAATCGGCATCTTTTTCGGCAATTCGGTCTCGCAATATTTCAAATATTTTTTCCGCACCTTCAATATTTGCCTTAAAGTCATAGAGATCAGTATGCGAGTAAATTTCTTCTTCTCCTGTAATCTTAGATGTTGACACCTCATTTAATAAATCTACCGCTCCCGTTATCATTAAATCAGGTTCAACATCAACTGTTTGTACTAAAGCATGAAGCTCCTTGGTATCTGTCAGGAGTTGGTTAGCAATTTCTTCATAGCCCTCAGTTGTGTTTTCGGCCCACAAGGCATACTCCAATTTATGATAACCAGTCCATTCTTCCTCCCCTTTTCCTTCTTCTTTGATATCAGCAAGACGTCCATCAATACGCGGATCTAAATCTCCGAAGCTTTCTGCGATCGGCTCGGAACGCTCAAAATACATCCGTGCTTCCGGATATAGTTTTTTCGCCGTTTCAATGTCACCAGCTTTTACAGCATTTACAAATTTTTCTGTCTCAATTAAAAAAGAATCCATTTGTTCAAGAGCAAATGCTTTATAATTATCTACTTCTTTATGAAGATCAACAGTTGCCGTTTCTTTTTTGGTTTGCTCTTGCTTATTTACACTAGAGGCCTTTTCTTCTCCGCTGCATCCGCTTAGAAGCAAAGCGCCTGTTAAAAAAGCTGCAGACAAAGTTTTTAATTGGTTTGACTTAAGTTTCATATGTTTGTACCTTCTTCCTGCATGTAAAATTTTCATACGATAATGATAATCATTTTTAATTATAAATGCAAGACTAATATTTTCATACTAAAAATCATATAAACTTAGATTAATAACGATTCAACATTAAGTACTATTCAGCTTTATCTTGTTAACCGAAATATAAATAGAAGCTACCCAAAAACAAAGGTGTCAGGCACCACCATAGCATCTAGCATCACTTAGCATAAATCTGCAAGGGATATAGATAAATGGCGAATGCTTGACACCTTATAGGATAGCCACCATCAAATCTTTCGTTTCTAAAAATGCCAATTCATAAGTCGCTCTATTAAAGCGTCCAATTAATTATGAGTCCCGCATGTGTTAATCCGCCTCCAAAACCATAGATTAACACTTTATCTCCAAAAGAGAGCTTCTGCTCCTTTACTCCTCTATCAAGGGATAACGGGATTGTAGCCGCAGATGTATTTCCATAATCAACGATGCTGTATAATGTTTTCTCGAGAGGAAATCCACTTTTTTCGCAGATAGATTCAATCATTTTCAGATTCGCACTGTGGGGTACAAACCAATCTACTTCTTGTAATCGCATAGCAGCATTTTCTGCCGCTTGATGCATTCCTCTTGGAACAGTTGTCACAGCCCATTTATAAACCTCTCGACCATTCTGTGTGATCTTTCTACTATGAATGATATCTTCCTCAAACATAGTACTGGAAATATTGGAGCAATATAGATTTTTTGCCTTTTCTCCGAAAGATCCCATATGATATGAAAGAAAGCTTGGATTTTCTTCGTCATATTCTACGAGAACGGCTCCTGCACCATCTCCAAATAGAATACAGGTCTTTCTGTCTTTAAAATCTGTAATTTTAGAAAGAGTCTCAGCGCCAATTACGAGAATTTTTTTGTGTAAACCTGATGAGATTAGGCCATTGGCGGTATGGAGACCGTAGGCAAATCCGGCACAGGCAGCATTTAAATCTAATGCACCAGTATTCTTGAGACCAAGCTTTGCCTGAATGAGCGATGCGGTACTGGGAGTAAGAAAATCAGGCGAAAATGTGCAAACAATGATCATGTCTATATCCTCAATAGGTTGATGATAACGATCTATTAGATTGAGAACAGCCTTGTAGCCCAAATCGCTCGTGAATTCAGAATCAGCAGCGATTCTTCGTTCTTTGATGCCCGTTCGCTGGACAATCCATTCATCGCTAGTTTCCACAAGTTTTTCCAGATCGTGATTCGTCAGTCTTTTTTCCGGGACATAAGAGCCAATTGCGGTAATACGTGCCCTTGATTGGAACATTTGGAAGCCTCCTTCTTGTACGGAATTCAATAATATTACCAAATACTATTACCTGGTACTAATTATATGCTATAAAGGATGATAATACCAATATTCAATGAAATATCTCCAGAGAAGATAAATAGGCTGCCGGATTTCCCCGCAGCCTCAGTAATAATCCTTTGTTTATTTTTTGTATCGATTATGCTTTTAATACATCGTGATCAACGTATCGAGCACCGTTAAGTTCACTAATCACGTTGATTGCCACTTTCGCACCGTCGCCGGCTGTAATAATGGTATGCATGCTTACACCTGCGCAGGTTCCTGCTGCCCAAATCCCCTCAATATTTGTCTTACCAGCCACATCAACATCGAAAATAGTTTTGACCCTTGGCTCAGTACCAGGCTTTGTTGTTAAACCAGCACTACCGGCTAAGTCCGTCATCATACCGGTTGCAATGATAACGTTTTTGGCTTCTACAGAACCGTTTTCTGTTTCAATTTTAAAACCTTCGTTTGTTTTGCTGATGCCAGTTACTGTTGTTTCGATAAGCTCCGCACCAAATTTTTTTGCCTGTGCAATGCCTGTTGCCACCATATCAGGACCCGAAATTTCAGAAACTCCATAGTGGTTTTCCATCCATGCTCTTTTTGTAACACTTTTATTACTATCTAAAATAACCGTTTTCTTGCCGGATTTTGCTGAAAATAATGCTGCACTTCCACCTGCTGGACCTGCACCGATTACTGCTATTTCATACATATTGGAAATCTCTCCTTTTCTATGTAATTTATTTCATACTATTTATTTTATCAGTTTAAAATATGTTTTAAAAACAATATGCTTTTTCATTTCAGCTTCCTTTCTGCAATATGCTATTCTCTTGCAATGATAGTATGAAAAAATTACAAATATTCCAACAATATTATATTTGCAAATTTCAGATAATATTGTTACTATGAACAACAGAGTAGCATGTAGTCATTTTGTTTCACAGTTGTGAAAATGATTTGGATTGGGATTTGTTTTTTACCCTTAGATACATAATGAACTGAACAATTGCTTCCTTTGCTAATTACCTTTAAATACAGCGCTCCTGAAGAAGCATTGAATCTGCTTTTCAACTGTGAAACCTTTATGATCGTATTATTGAAGAAGTTTCGGAAGGCAATAAATAATGCTGTGGAGGCAGGAAACATGGATCACCAATATTTAATAACCGAAATCGAAAACGATGTAGCAGTCGTCACCATTCATCATGCACCCGGAAATAAATTAAATTCACAGGTGTATCTAGAATTAACTAACGTTATGAATGAATTAGAAGCGAATGAAGATGTCCGTGCTATTGTGATTACCGGAGCAGGGAAAGAAGCCTTTGTTGCCGGCGCTGAAATTGAAGAAATGCTTGATTTGGATACAGTTGGAATGATGAATCTAACTCAAATCACTAGAGTTTCTTTTTCCAGAATTGAAAATATTAATAAGCCAGTCATTGCAGCAGTTAATGGTGAAGCGCGCGGAGGCGGATTGGAGCTTGCCTTATGTGCCGACTTGAGGATTGCTTCTGACAATGCTCAATTTTCATTTCCGGAAATCAATTTAGGCGTTATCCCAGGCGGTGGTGGAACTCAACGTATCCAGAAACTGGTTGGCTTAGGTATGGCAAAGGAATTATTATATTTCGGCGAGCCCATTAATGCCCAAAGAGCCTATCAATTAAATATCGTAAACAAAGTTGTTCCACAGGATGAACTCCTTCCAAATGCGAAAGAATGGGCGGGAAAATTGGCACAAAAAGCGCCTGTGGCAATGAGACAGATGAAGCTTGCCGTTAACACAGGTTCAAATGTTGATCTTGAATCTGCACTGACGATTGAAGCCACCGCTTATGACGGTGCATTTGCGACCCAAGACCGTCGGGAAGGCATGGCCGCACGAGTTGAAAACAGAAAACCGAATTTTATTGGTAAATAATCATAACTCCTACCTCAAAGGGAGCTGCTCCAAAAGCAGAGGTATCAGACACCACCCTACACTTTGCATAAATCTGCATTGGATATAGATGTCTTGTAGATACCTGACACTTGATGGGACAGCCCTTTTCATTTCGTCATGAATCGGTTCGGCAAAAGCCGAACCCCATGCCGTTTTCTGGCTGAATTAGAAAATTTTTTATTAATTTATACTTTTTAGTTGAAAAAGTATAAATTAAGCTTTATAATCTAGACATAGTAAAAATTATGAATTTAAATTTTAGGAGGAATCATAAAATGGCAAAATACGAATTACCCGCATTACCATACGCAGCTAACGCTTTAGAACCATATATCGATGAGCAAACAATGACCATTCACCATGATCGCCACCATGCTACATATGTAAATAACTTAAATGCAGCACTGGAAGGTCATGATGAACTTTCAAGCAAACCAGTTGAGGAATTAATTGCAAACCTTGATGCAGTACCTGAAAATATTCGTACTGCTGTTCGTAACAATGGCGGCGGGCATGCCAACCACAGCTTATTCTGGAAGCTTTTAGCTCCTAATGCTGGCGGAGCACCTACTGGTGAAGTTGCTGAAGCTATCAACGCTGCTTTTGGAAGCTATGAAAACTTCAAAGACGAATTTACTAAAGCTGCAACAGGCCGCTTCGGTTCTGGCTGGGCATGGCTGGTTGTTGAAAATGGAAAGCTTGCTGTTACAAGCACTGCAAACCAAGATAGCCCACTTTCTGAAGGAAAAACGCCTATCCTTACTCTAGATGTTTGGGAGCATGCTTACTACTTAAAATATCAAAACAAACGTCCTGAATATATTAATGCATTCTTCAACGTTATTAACTGGGACGAAGTAAACAGCCTGTATCGTGCTGCTAAAGCTTAATAAACATTGATAACAAATCACCTTCTGCCTGGCAGAAGGTGATTTTATTTGTTAAAGAAAGGGGCTCACTGACGAACTAATCATTTCATGAACGAGCCTCTTTTCCCTTTGAATCATATTGGATAAGAAACTTGCAGGCATGATCCCCTTCCGTTTTACACGAGGTTCTGGTTACTTTCGCTGTTTTTAATACACATTTAAGCATATTTGTTTCACAACTGCAGGCAATTGTATACTCCTTCGCCACCGATAATATAGGACAATTATGCTCTATCAGCTCGTATGCTCCGGGTGCAGGTTCCTTGAAATCAGCCATATACCCTTTCTCATTTCGAATCGCAGTCAATTCCCTGATTTTATCTGCATCAGAAAGATTCATTAATTTTCTTGCGAGTTCACTTGTCAACCGTTCTTCTCTTTTTTTGAATAATCCTTCTACTGTCTCCCTGCCATAGATCTTTTCTACATCCCGAAGAAATTCCAATGTAATCCCTTCATAATTTTTTGGAAAAAGCTTTTCTCCTTTGTCAGTAAGAGAGTATAGCTGCAGCGGTCTGCCCATAGGCTGTTTCAATTCACTTGTTTGAATGAGCGCATCCTTTTCCAGCTGTGTTAGATGCTTGCGAATGGCCATATGAGTAATATTTAAACGTTCTGTCAGATCATTAACCGACATGAAACCACTTTTTTTCAATTGCTCAAGAATCTTATCCTTTGTTGAAATATTTTTTTGTTCCACGTTGCTCACCTCTATTTAGTTAATTTGTGGAAAAATATTGCAAGATATAATCATCGATTGGAGGAAAGCACTTGCGATTATTTATCATTATGATACTTATTATATTATAAAGTATAAAAAATAGAAAGGATACAACCATGAAAAGAGTAAATATTACGATATCTTTCATGGGGATATTTCATTATAAATAAGTGAACAGCAATTCACTGTTCGCTCCTTCTCCCATTTATTACAAACTAAAAGTATGATTCTGTTCATAAAGCTCTTTACATTTCACTGCTTAATTGAAATGTTTTTCAATTAAGCAGCATTAGTAATGGTTTCCGGCAGGGTGCTACCCACGATAATATTATTAAAATATACTTCTGTTCTTACGTCTGTTTGAAAGAGGAATCCGTTTTTTCAGTTCCTGACATTCATCGTGGCGAGCTCCATATATTTCAGCTGTTATTCAGTAAGCTCATTTAATACCCTCTCTTCAGCCGGTATACGAATCGCTAAAATGAATCCATTTAAGAGAGTGAACAATATGGCGGTATAATAGGCCTGAAACAGTAAAGGAATGATAAGAAATTCAAGGGTGACAACAAGATAATTAGGATGTTTCATGAAGCGGTATGGACCTTTTTTTACAAGTGATGCATCAGGCAGGACAATAATTTTCGTGTTCCAAAACCTTCCCAAGGAGGATATGATCCATATTCGCACCAGCTGGGTCACGGCAAAAAGTAGCAGCAGGAGTGGCCAAACAGGTGACAGCTCCTTATGCCAAATTGTGACTTCAAGATAATATACGAGAAAAAGCAACGAGTGAATCAACACGATGAACCGGTAATGTTTCTGACCAAATTCCTTGGCACCCCTTTTTTTCATCCATTGTTCATTCTGCCGTGCAATCATCAGTTCAACCATACGCTGAACAAAAAGCAGCAGAAGAAACGCATAAAATACAGACATCCTAACACCACCTTAATAACAAAAGCTCTGAGCTGAAACCTGGCCCAAGTGAAGTACAAAGTCCCCAATCACCAGGATTTCCTCTATGAAGAAAGCGATGCAGGACAAATAATACCGTCGCTGATGACATATTCCCGTATTCTCTTAATACCTCAAGCGACAAGTGCACCATATCAGGATGAAGGTCCAAGGAATTTACGTATGCATCCAGTACCTTTTTTCCTCCCGGATGTGCAATAAAGTGCGTGATCTTCTCCATTGTAATCTGTTGACTTTGTAAAAAGTGTGAGACATTTGGCTTCAACCATTTTTCTACTATAGACGGGATATCTTTTGAAAAAACTACAAACAGGCCGTCATTTTTTATTTCCCAGCCCATCACGTCCAGAGAATTTCGCATGGTAATTGATTGGGTAGCAAGTATTCTTGGCAATGCCGGCATGCTGCTAATTTGACTTTCATCCACTTCGTCGCCTGCAACTAGCACACATGCCCCTCCATCGGCAAACAATGAAGTTCCAATGAGATTGCTTTTGGAACGATCATTGTACTGGAAGGTCATGCTGCACAATTCGACGCTTACTACCAGTACCTTCGCTTTCGAATATGCCTTACAGTATTCAAACGCGCGCGATAACCCTACTGCACCACCGGCACAGCCTAGTCCCCAAACAGGGATGCGTTTTGTCCGCTCTGAAAAGGGCAGAATATTCATGATACGCGCTTCGATACTGGGTGTTGCCACACCAGTCGTCGTAATGAAAAAAATAGCTTCAATTTCTTCACAAGCTATTTCACGTTTTAAAAGCGTTTCATTGGTAAGACAGTTCATGATAGCCTCTGCCCCAAGATCAATAGCCGCCTCGATAAAGGCCTTGTTTTTTTCCTCAAAGGTATGAGGCCGTCTGTACCAGGGCATGTCTTTCACAAAATGCCGTTTCTCCACATGTCCGTTGGGAAATGCCTTTAACAGGCGTTCGATATCTTGAAATGATTTCGAGAAAATCTCCCGTGAAAAATTCATTACTTCCTTTTGTTCTAGAATAAACGGCGGAACCGCCTCTCCAACTGAAATAATTACTGGCATTAGTCTATCTCCTAATATTGGTAATTTATATTTTATATTACGCATAATAGGAAAAAATATACTGTTTCATATAGAGGCTTGCCATCAGAGTGCAAATCATGAACAGTACTTACAGAAAAAGCCTAAATAGGCCACGCGAAATTGATCGCTTGTCTTTTAGGCTTTTGCATCAATTTATCCTTTTCTTGAAGAAAACACATTTTCTATTGAAAACCTATCATCTTTACTTCTTTATTTGAAGAATTTTGCTCTTATTTGATATTTTTGATAGATTTTGAGCGATAAAGAAATATTTTGGTTGATTATGATTGATTTTGGTTGACTTTTGATGATTTACTTAGTACACTTCAAGTACAAGGAAATATTGAAAGCGTTTTAGGAGGTGGTCTTTTGTTAGAACCGGAACGCCATAAATTAATTTTAGACTTATTAAAACAAAAAAATACAGTTAAAATTCATGAGCTTGTCGATTTGACAAATTCATCTGAATCCACTATCCGCCGGGATTTAACGCAATTGGAACAAGCTAAATTTCTGAAAAGGGTTCATGGTGGTGCATCTCGGCTGCAAGGCAAGCTTCAAGAACCAACCATGTCAGAGAAATCTTCCAAAAACCTTCAGGCTAAACGCCAGATTGCAAAATATGCCGGCAGTATAGTCGAAGAGGGCGATTGTATTTATCTTGATGCTGGATCGACGGTTTTTGAAATCATTCCCTATCTGCCAAACAACATTGTCGTGGTGACAAATGGTTTGATGCATACAAACGAACTGTTAGAAAAGAACATAAAAACCTTTTTAATCGGGGGATACATCAAGCTGACAACAAAAGCAATAATTGGCCGCGGCGCTTTGGAAAGTCTTGAAAAATACCGCTTTGATAAATGCTTTTTGGGCGTGAATGGAATTCATCCGCAATTCGGTTATACAACTCCGGATCAGGAAGAAGCAATGATCAAGAATCTTGCCCTGTCCCTTTCGCGCGAAGCTTATGTCGTCGCAGACGAATCAAAGTTCTCAGAAATTTCTTTTGCCAAAATTGCGGACATTAACGAAGCAACGATTATTACAAATGAACTTGACAACAGTTCACTGGACCATTATATTGGCAAAACGCAAATAAAGGTGGTTACTCCATGATTTATACATTAACGTTAAATCCATCTCTCGATTATATCGTAGAACTGGATCAGGTAGTATTAGGCGAATTAAACCGCACGAAAAATGAAGCAAAATTCCCGGGAGGCAAAGGAATCAATGTCTCACAAGTACTAAAAAGACTGGGAGTTGACAGTATTGCACTTGGCTTTGCCGGCGGGTTTACAGGGGACTATATCGAAAATTATTTACGATCCATACAGATTCATACAGATTTTGTCAAAGTACCGGAAGATACAAGAATCAATATCAAGCTTAAATCTGAACAAGAAACTGAAATTAACGCAAAAGGGCCAAATATAACTATAGAGGACTTTGAAGCCTTGAAGCACAAGGTGAGCAAGCTATCATCTAACGATACCCTTATCCTTTCAGGCAGCATCCCTTTTTCCATGCCAGAAACCACATATGCGGACCTTGTAAAAATATGCAGGGAAAACGGAACAAGGTTTGTCGTAGATGCTGAAGGGATTTTATTAAAGAAGGTCTTGCCATATAAACCTTTCTTGGTTAAGCCAAATCATCATGAGCTGGGTGAATTGTTTCAAACTGTGATCACAACCTGTGATGAAGCGATTCCATATGCCATAGAGCTTGTGAACAGAGGAGTTCAGAATGTCATTGTCTCCCTTGCAGACAAAGGTGCGGTCTTCGTTAACAAAGAAGCTGTTTATATGGCAGCCGTACCAATAGGAGCAGTGAAAAGCTCAGTCGGTGCAGGCGATTCTATGGTGGCCGCATTTTTGGCTTCCTTCGAAAAAACAAACAGCTTTAAAGAGGCATTCCGCTATAGTATCGCAGCAGGCAGCGCAACAGCATTTTCACTCGGTTTATGTTCAAGCGATCAAGTAGAAAGTATTTTGGAGCAGGTAACTTTAGAAAAGAAGGACTTTTAAAGGAGACTGATTGAACATGAAAATAACAGAGTTATTAACTAAAGACACCATCAATCTTTCGTTACAAGGCCGGCAAAAAGCAGATGTAATTGAAGAACTGATCACAGTCCTCGACACTGCCGGCAAATTGGCAAACCGGGCTGAGTTTAAAAAAGCCATTATGGCAAGAGAGGAACAAAGTACAACTGGCATTGGCGAAGGGATTGCCATTCCCCATGCGAAAACAACAGCAGTGAAAAAACCAGCGATTGCGTTTGGCAGATCAACCGATGGCGCTCATTTTGAATCGCTTGATTGCCAGCCTGCCTACTTGTTCTTTATGATTGCCGCTCCAGAAGGTGCTAACAACACCCATTTGGAAACACTTTCACGACTTTCAATGATTTTACTAAAAGAAGATGTCCGGCAGCAGTTATTGAAAGCGGACTCAGCGAATGAAATATTACGTATAATTAACGAGCATGATCAGGATGATGAAGCAGACGAGCAGTCTATGGACGGCATGCGGCAATTTATCGTCGCTGTTACTGCCTGCCCAACCGGAATAGCCCATACGTATATGGCCGCAGATTCCCTGAAGGCAAAGGCAGCTGAAATGGGGGTAGGCATTAAAGTAGAGACAAGGGGCTCCAGCGGGGCCAAAAACGTACTAACCGCTGAAGAAATAGAATATGCCGCAGCTGTTATCGTTGCGGCTGATACAAAAGTTGAAATGGACCGTTTTAATGGAAAGCATGTCATAGAAACGCCTGTTGCAGACGGTATTCGTAAACCGGCGGAATTAATTGAAAGGGCCCTAAAGCAGGATGCTCCGATATATCATGGCAGCGAACAATCGGATGAATCGATGAAAGAAAAAGGCAAGGGAATAGGTGCAACGATTTACAAGCATTTAATGAACGGTGTCTCTAATATGCTTCCATTTGTTGTCGGGGGAGGTATTTTAATCGCCATCAGTTTTATGTTCGGTTTTAACGCCTCAGACCCGAATGACCCATCCTATTCTCCAATTGCCGAAGCGTTCAATACTATTGGCGGCGGCTCTGCTTTCGGATTGATGATTCCTGTATTAGCCGGGTTTATTGCCATGAGTATTGCGGATCGCCCCGGATTTGCCCCAGGGATGGTTGGCGGTATGCTAGCCACAACCGGAGGAGCCGGCTTCCTTGGAGGACTTGTTGCAGGTTTCCTTGCTGGTTATTTAGTAATCGGCCTGAAAAAAATATTAGCAGGGCTTCCCGCCTCTATTGAAGGCATTAAGACCATTCTTCTCTATCCTTTACTAGGCATTGCCTTAACTGGTTTCATTATGGTTTTCATAATCAATAAACCGGTAGGTATTGTTAATTCAACCATCACTGAATGGTTATCGGGATTAGGAACAGGAAATGCTATTTTGCTAGGGATAATTTTAGGCTTAATGATGGCATTTGATATGGGAGGTCCCGTGAACAAAGCAGCATATGTATTTGGCACAGGACTATTAACAAACGGAGTCTTTGAACCGATGGCTGCCATTATGGCTGCAGGAATGGTGCCTCCACTAGCAATCGCCATCGCTACAACCTTATATAAAAAGAAATTCTCGAAAACGGACCGAGAAGCAGGAAAAGTAAATTATATTATGGGGTTATCCTTTATTACTGAAGGCGCGATCCCTTTCGCAGCAGCTGATCCGATTCGGGTCATCCCATCCATTATGATTGGGTCAGCCATTACAGGAGCATTATCTATGTTTTTCGGGATTGGGCTTCGTGCCCCGCATGGTGGCGTATTTGTCATCCCTCTAGTAGACGGAAACTGGCTGCTTTATCTTTTGTCCGTTGTCATTGGGGCAATCGTATCAGCCTTATTATTAGGATTCCTAAAAAAGCCCGTGAATGCTGAGGCAGGGACAGAGGCTTAGTCCCCTGCCCCGCTGTTTATAACAAGCAGAGAATTTTCTTACTTTCGGCAATAGTAATAATAAAATGGAAGGATAAATAAATAATGGCAGAAAAAATATATACGATAACCAATGATGCGGGCCTGCATGCCCGTCCTTCAACAGCACTCGTCACTTCAGTTACCCCGTTTAACTCGGAAATCGTGATTGAATATAACGCTCGGTCAGTTAATATAAAATCTATAATGGGCGTGATGTCACTCGGTATTCCGAAAGGAGCGATTGTGAAAGTAACTACAACAGGCGATGATGAATTACAAGTATTGGAAAAAATTGATGAAATCATGAAAAAAGAAGGACTTATCTTATAGACATGAATGTTGAATGTATAGGCGAATGACGCCTTTTCTTTAGGCGAACAGAAGAGACATTTGTCGTTTGCAAGGCTATGAAAAGTGAGGGATAAGTAAAAATGTCTATTTCAATCAAAGGAATCGCAGCATCTCCCGGAATTTCCATTGCCAAGGCTTATCGTTTACAAAACCAAGAATTTGCCGCAGAAAAAAAGAATATTATTGATGCAGGTGCGGAAATAGAACGACTTGAAGAGGCATTGACAAAATCCAAAATAGAATTGGAAGAAATCAAAGACCGTGCCAGCAATGTGCTGGGAAAGGAAAAAGCGGACATTTTTGCTGCTCACCTCCTGGTTTTAAGCGATCCTGAATTTATTAATCCTATTAAATATAAAATTACCTCTGAGCAGGTAAACGTCGAGTTTGCTTTAAACGAAACCGCTGGAATTTTCATTTCTATGTTCGAAAATATGGATAACGAATATATGAAGGAACGCGCTGCCGATATTCGAGATGTGACCAAACGTGTAATGGCGAATCTTTTAGGAATAACACTGGAGCATCCGGGTATGATTTCCGAAGAAGTTGTCATAATCGCAGAAGATTTAACACCTTCGGATACCGCACAATTAAACCGCCAATTCGTAAAAGGGTTCACGACAGATATTGGCGGACGTACCTCACACTCAGCTATTATGGCACGTACTCTTGAAATTCCAGCCGTAGTAGGAACTAAAACAGTGACTGCTACGATCGAAAGTGGAATGAAGGTCATTATAGATGGACTTAATGGAGAAGTTATTGTAAATCCGTCAGAAGAAATTATCAAACTTTATAAAATTAAAAAAACTGAATTTGAAACGGAAAAAGCGAATTTGACCAAGCTGGTTTATGAAAAGACCGTCACCACAGATGGTCATCGGGTAGAACTGGCCGCAAACATCGGGACTCCTGATGATGTTAGAGGGGTCTTGAATAATGGCGGCGAAGGCATTGGATTATACCGGACCGAGTTTTTATACATGGGACGCGATACACTGCCGACAGAAGAAGAACAATTTACAGCCTATAAAACGGTATTGGAGCATATGGGAGGAAAACCGGTTGTCGTCCGGACGCTGGATATCGGCGGCGATAAAGATCTCCCCTACTTGGATCTTCCAAAAGAAATAAATCCATTCCTGGGCTTCCGGGCCATCCGATTATGCCTGGAAATGCAAGATATGTTCAGGATACAAATCAGAGGATTATTACGTGCCAGTATATATGGAAACTTAAAAATTATGTTTCCGATGATTGCAACACTTAATGAATTTCGCCAGGCAAAATCTATATTAATGGAAGAAAAAGAAAAGCTACTGGCAGAAGGTGCTCCCGTTTCCGATCAGATCGAAGTTGGGATGATGGTCGAAATCCCATCTACAGCGGTCATGGCAGATCTATTTGCTAAGGAGGTTGACTTCTTTTCAATTGGGACGAATGATTTAATTCAATATTCATTAGCTGCGGACCGGATGAATGAACGGGTATCCTATCTTTATCAGCCGTATAATCCTGCGATTCTCCGTTTGATTAAATATGTCATTGATGCAGCACACAAAGAAGGCAAATGGGCAGGGATGTGCGGTGAAATGGCAGGAGATAAGATAGCGATTCCGATATTGCTTGGATTAGGCCTTGATGAATTCAGTATGAGTGCGGCCTCTATCCTGCCAACCAGAAGCCAGATTTCAAGATTAACAAAATCAGAGCTACATGAAGCAGCAGCACAAGTATTAACCATGAGTACAGCTGAAGAAGTCAAAAATTATATCCAGGAGCATTTTATCGATTAAATGATGCTTACGGCAAAAAATTCGAAAATAGCTGAAGTATGAATTCAAATAGATAAATAGAAACTCCCCTAAACTGTTAAGGGGAGCTTCTATTTTTTTCGTTTTATTGCAGAGTGATGCTATAAATCCGTGTATATGCTAAGACCCTTTCAATTCATATTTGTTTACCCAAAATAAAAAAGAACCCAATCCTATCGATTAGGCTCTTCTTTAAGTTAAGGCTTATTAAACAGGGGAACGGCCCTCTGTTCACCCAATATTTTCCAATTTTAAATAAACAAAGGTCAATTTTCCGTTTTCAAAGCGAATCATACTCTAAATAAGTCATGATTTCTGTCGAACAATATATTGAGGACTGAAGAAAGTAATATTTTGATTCAACTGATTTTTATTCCAGTATTTAAGCGATTGCTTTTTATCATAAGTGGAAAAGCACTTCCACCATTTAAGCAAATCCATTAGAGGTTTCTCATGATAAAGCATAACGTGATATGATAGGAAAGGAGATTTTATCATTCCTGCCATCGCTCTATCTAATACCGCGTAGGATGGATGCAGCAATGGCAGAACAGCGAAAGACTTGCCCTGTGGAGGGATATACATATGAGAAAAGGCAAAGTGTTTTTAGTTGGAGCTGGTCCCGGCGATATTGGGCTAATTACAGTTAAAGGGCTTGAAGCCATTAAACAGGCGGATGTGATTTTATATGACCGCTTAGCCAATCCAAAGCTTCTGGACTTCTCCTCGACTGAGTGTGAATGGATTTATTGCGGCAAACTGCCAGATCGACATACATTGAGACAAAATAATATTAATGATCTTATAGTTGAAAAAGCTTTGCAAGGAAAAAGCGTGGTCCGGCTTAAAGGGGGAGATCCCGGTGTATTTGGCCGGGTCGGTGAAGAAGCCGGGGCACTCGCCCAGGCTGATATTGACTTCGAAATCATACCGGGCATTACTGCCGGCATTGCAGCCCCTCTTTATGCTGGTATTCCTGTGACCCATAGAGAATTCGGAGACACCTTTGCAGTGGTGACAGCCCACCAGCAAGCAGCGGATTCAGGACCAAATCTTAACTGGCAGGCACTTGCCCAAGGGGTGGATACCATTGCGTTTTATATGGGAATTTCGAGTCTCCCTCAAATATGTAAAAAATTAATAAAGAATGGTAAAGCACCGGATACACCTGTCATTTTGGTACAATGGGGAACCTTCAGCAGACAGAAAACATTAGAAGGCACGCTTTCCACCATTTCAGGCATGGCTGCAGAAAACGACTTTACGAATCCGTCCATTACTTTGGTCGGAAATATTGTATCCCTGCGCAAAAAAATGAACTGGTTTGAGAAAAAACCATTATTCGGACGCCAGATCCTCCTGCCCCGGACAGGTACCAAGCCAAGCCATCTGGCAAAGGTTTTAACTGATCAAGGTGCGGATGTAATAGAATTTCCAAAATGGAAAATGGAGAAAACAGCAGTGGATTTTAAAGTTTTGGAGAACCTTTCAAGCTATGAAGAGATCCTGTTTACTTCTCCGGAAAGTGTGACCGATTTCTTTCAAATATTATTCGAAACAGAGATTGACATCCGGACATTATCCGGCCATCTCTATGGATTATCGAAAAAAACAATTATGGCACTATGTGAAAAAGGATTGCAGGCGGAAATTACCCCCTACATTGAACCGAGAGATGAGCTGCTGGTCATTGGCGACAGCAGAATCGGAGAGCATCAATATGAATTATGCCATACCTTTATTACGACCATGAACAGCATTGATACAAATTTTTCACCAATTATTAAGAGAATACTTGAGGAAGCGGCTCCTGATACAATCGTATTTACAAGTGCTAATTCTGTCCGAATGTTTTTTGAAGAACAGGATGTAATCGAATTGTATTCATACCGATTGCTACAGGGAATGAATGTTATCAGTATGGGTACCAAAACAACGGCAGCATTACAGTTTTATGGAACAACACCCGATCAAACAGCCGTTAAGCCAAATGTTTCTAGTTTAATTGAAGCTATTAAGAAATGTTCTCCGAAAAGGGATTAAAGGGTTGTCCCAGAAGGTATCAGGCATCGACCATTGATAGGGCTATGGTGGTGTCTGACACCGTTACCTTTAGGACATCTCCTTAATTTTTCTTTTTATATGCATTTTTGTTATGAGATTATTTCTCGATTGACACATGCAGGGAGTTTTTTCCTCTCCAATCCCGCCAGTAAATTATCAGCTGTCAATTCATGCATGCTTGTCCTCGTTTCAATCGTAGCACTGCCAATATGCGGAGTAATCAGTATATTGGGCAAAGAAAGCAGCGGGTGATTAGGCTGAAGCGGTTCCGGATCTGTCACATCTAATGCAGCGTATGCAATCTCTTTCTTCACTAAGGCCTCGTATAGGGCATTTGTATCAACTATTCCACCTCTTGCGGCATTAATGAAATAGGCAGTCGATTTCATTATGGAAAATTGTTCTTCGCTAAACAGATGGAATGTTTTTTCTGAAAGTGGGACGAGAACGACCAGAAAATCCGATTGTGCTAAAAGCTCCTCAAAGCTGACGTATCTTACTCCCAGCAGGTCATCATCCTGACGTTTTGTCCGATTATGATAAATAACTTTCATTCCGCTGGCCTTGGCTCTTTTTGCTACAGCGGTACCAATGCTTCCCATCCCTATAATTCCAAGCGATTTTCCAAATAAATCAACACCAAATGGGAAAGAATTTTCCTTTGTCCACTTCCCTGCTTGGACGAAATTCCAGCCTTCATGAATTCTCCTTGCCGATGAAAGCACCAATCCAAAGGCTAAATCAGCCGTTGCTTCAATCAGTACTCCCGGTGTATTGCCAAATGGAATCCCACGCTTTGAACAAGCATCTATGTCCACATTATCATAGCCTACCGATGTTTGCGCAATGACACGGAGATTCGGAGCCTGCTCTAGAAGCTCGTTGTTAATTTGGAAATCTCCCCTGCTTCTTAAGCCCTCGGCATCTGACAGCCATTCATATAATAATTCCTGCGGAATCGGCTCTGGCTTATCCCACATTTTAATCTCACAAACCTCTTCCAGCCTTTTCAATGCTGCCGGAAAAATCCTCCCTATCGACACCACTTTATACTTCGACATTCCATTCACACTCCTGTCAGAAATTGCGAGATGATTCTTCTGTTTCCCATTTCAACAAAAGATTAATGATGATCCTTGTTTTTCACAGTTCTTTATCACTATGTATACAAGTATAATTTTCCCTCTATCTTACACTTTAGCTGCCTTCATACCAATCCTTCAACTGGAATGCTCAAGAAGGCAAAAATATTTTCATGAATAAAGGGTGCATCATCATGAATTCAGCTTCTCCGAATAATATAGCCTTAAAAAAACATGTCACTAGAATTATAGTGTTTCCGATTCCAGCCGGAATCCTTCAATAACCACGTCTTCATCAATCTCTACCAACAGACAGCGTTTTCCTTCATATGTAATATATCTAATATTTTTCAAGTCCTTTGAACTAATAGACACATTCGCTACATTCGTTTTAATTTTAATGTTTTTCGGAACTACACTACTTGCCTTAAACTCATATTTTTCATCATCTACAACCGCTTTGAAGGCATGTTCCACCTTAGCGGTATCTATATTTTCCACTCCGCTTACTTCTAAAATACGGCCGATGTCCTTATAATCTAGCATCGGGGATTCTCTTTCTTTATTTTCTTCATTCTCCTGCACAATTTTATCGATTTCCTCATAGACATTGGAAATAATTCTAGACTCTACTTCATCTCCTATCACATTAATTAAAATCTGTTCGAAACAATCTTTATCATCGGCAGCAGTCATTATTTCTTCACAATTAAGCACTTCTTCAATAAAAGAATAATCCGGCTGATTCGCCTTCCCTGCACAATAAAGAATATGGTTCACATCTGCAGAATTATCATTAAAAGCAGGAAAAAGAAAGCCTGACAAAGGAGCATCTAACTTAATAATCGGATCAATTACCGTATTAGGTTTGAATTCTTTTTCGATAAAATCAAATAACAGAGCTTTTTTTGGCTGATCAGTTTTATTGAGACTGCACAGGATAAACTGACTGGAAAAGACTTCATCATCTCCACCTTCCTCCGAGTCCGGATCTCGTCTCCGAGTTGGTTTCCTGTATTCACCACGAATAAACGTCACCACAGTATCAAATTCATAAACAGCATGGGCAAACATTTTTTCGACAATTTGCAGCATATCCTCAATCCAGGCTTCCGCTGTTCTTTCCTGTATTCCTTCGAACAGCATGATCTGCGTGCTATCCTCCACATCCCGTTTAAATTTCAACTCAAACAGTTTGGAATCAAGCTGCCCAGTTAAAACCTTTTTAAAATTTGCTAAAAATAATTCCTGCGTTTCATGCTCTAATAACTGAAACGGCTGGCAAATATGATGATAAATCTCACCAGATTCCTTCTGAACATATACATTAAGGATTTCTCGAATATTCATGCGATAGTTGTTCAATTTAAATTGTGTTCGGATATTAGCAATTTCTTTTTTGTTCATATATCTCAACTCCTATCCCTGATTATACTGTTCAGACAAAAAAATAGTAATACTTGATATTGAATAAATAGGAGTGGTAGGAAGCATAACCTGCGTATCCACGGAGGTTATGCTCAATATTTAATGATGATTCGATCGTTGTTTCGACATTTTGGATGCTCTAATAAAAAAAGGAACGTCTCCACTCAAATGGAAATCGTCCCTTCTTTGCTAATAATAGTAATCAAACTCCGATCAGGTACCAAGCAATATAACCTTAGATTCAGTTAGACACAATGAATAATTAGCTCTTAGCCAAATTAAGATTATTGATCTGCCAGTTCAACCACTGGGTTTTACGAATTTTTCTTGGAAGAAATTGTCGTATTTCATCCTTATGATATCCCGCTTGTATCTTTTTACCATCCGTAATAATAGGGCTACGAAGCAATCTTGGCTGTTTATGAATTAACTCCAGTAATTCTTGTAATGAAAGTTCATCGATATTTAAATCTAATTCCTTATAACTATTTGACTTCACAGCAATAATACCATCTGTACCGTCAACTGTCAGCCGCAAAATACCTTGCAGCTCGTGTACTGTCAAAGGGTCCTTTATAATATTCCTCTCTACAAAAGGTATCTCATACTTTTTAAACCACTGTCTAGCTTTCTTTGTCGATTGGCACTCTTGTCCATAAATCGTTACAGTCATTTGGGAATCTCCTTTATTTTTTTGTCAAAAATTTTATGTGATACTGCTGACCCGGTCATCACTCTCGTCTGTATATTCCATACTTGATTAAATTAATTTCAAATGTAAAATGCTTCATTGCCTCTTCATCGGACAGTTTTTTCGAAATTTTTTCAATAAAATTATGAAACGCTACCGCTGTTATGAGTTGCAGGATTTGAAACAATTCCTTATCCTCTTTAATATTAAAACGCTGTTTGTCAACTAAATTGATAATTTCTTTGAAACGCTCCTTACTCAGATTAAAATCAAACATATCCATTAAAGAATTTTCAACTTTGTGGGTCGCATATAAGAATGCATTTTTAAGAAAATTATGCTCCTCTTCATCCGGCAGCTTTACCAAAAAACGATTGTATAATTCTGTTACAGCATCAATAATATCTCCGTTATGCTGTTTTATTAAAGAAATAAAATCCTGTTTACCCTCTTTTAACTTCTTATTTAATATATAAAAATAGAGATCCTGTTTGTCTTCAAAATATTGATAAAAGCTTCCTCTCGGTATATTGGCCATTTTAATGATATTTGCAATAGAAGCATCAAATATCGGAACTCTTGAAAATTCCTTTTCAGCCGCTTCTATTAACGTATTTCGTTTGTGTTCTGGCAGGTTAAAAAAAGTTTGCTTCGGCAATGCTCTTCCTCCAAGCTGTTTATGATTATGCAAATAATGAAGTTGGCAATCCCATCTGATTCAAAATACCCTGTTATTCAGATAAAAGCTCTTTTGCAGGGAAAAATAAGATTTCTTTATGCAGGTCAGACAATTTCTTATTTATAAATTTTGCTAAAACTCCTTGTACAACACTTTCAAAATATTTACAATGAGATTTTCTTTCGAATTGAAAAACCATTGCCTCATTCATCTTAATCAATTGATTACTCGACTCTAATTCAGATTGAAATTTTCTTATATAAACATACATGGGTGAAAAGTTAAATAACCACAAAACTGGATTCCGATATGTATTTAAAAAATAATCATCCTCAAGGAGGATCAGACTTAATTGTTCTTCCATTGCTTCATTGCCTGCTGTTATTCTAATCGATGTTTGAAAGGGTTTTGCTGATGACTGATTCTCATTGGAAGTTACTTGTATATCATACATTTCGCACATCTGTTTTTCCTTTACTGAGATAGAATTCATCATATCTTTTTTGATCCCCTTTGTATCCTTTTTCATGAAATAGTATTTTCTATTTTCAATCTTGATATATGACACTATGTCATTTACCTTATATATCTATAATGTATGACAACGTGTCATTTGTCAAATCATTTTATGACACTATGTCATATTGTTGAAAAAAGTACACATTTTTTAAAGGGATTTCCAAATGGCTATTTTTTTTTGGACATGAATGAAAACAATCACCAAAATAAGACAAACCCCCTCAATATGTCCGCTGAATATGGACATATTGAGAGGGTTTTTACTTTGTTTCCTAAATCCTGGCTTCACTAGCTCCACCAATCTTCAGATTAACGACCAACACTTCTGAACTGTTATTCTCAACAGCTTTTATAAGCTTAGGGTTTTTGCTACTTTTATTTTATAGATGCTTCATAGATGCTTTTAATAGCATCTGCCAGCTTCATATTGAATTCTTTATCTGTTTGATCGACAGCGAGCCCCTCTGTCAGGGCACGGGAGAAGCTAGCGATAACTCCATTATTACGCGCTAGAAATTCATTGGCTTCTGTCCGGCTGTAACCGCCTGACAAGGCTACCACCCGTACTACATGGGAATCCTCTAGCAGATTGAGATAGAAGTTATCTTCTGAAGGCAAGGAGAGTTTAAACATGACCTTTACCTCATTATCAAGAGAAGTTAATTGATTCTTTAATTCTTCTTTTAATATTCTTTCCGATTCTGCCTTATCTGCGCTATGAATGTCTACTTCCGGTTCAATAATTGGAACCAGCCCAGCCGCTGCAATTTGTTTAGCAATGTCAAATTGTTGTTGAACAACTTTCTTAATACCAACGGGATTGGCTTCTTTAATAACCGAGCGCATTTTTGTTCCAAAGATATGGCGTTCATTTGCCCGTTTCAACAGATCATCCAAACCAGCAATAGACTTCATAACCTGAACTCCATCCTCAAGCCCCGCAAGTCCTTTATCGACTTTTAAGAAAGGCACAATGCCTTTCTCTTCCCAAAGAAAGTCAGCTGTATATTTCCCATCAATCATGCGATCCATTGTGTTTTCAAACAAGATTGCCCCTAATACATATCGGGAATCAAACGCAGGACTCTTAATTATACGCGTTCTCATTTCATGAACTAAAGAAAACATTTCTTCATCAGTGGAGTATTGACCTTCACTAATACCATATGCCTTCAATGCCTTGGGAGTACTTCCGCCACTTTGGTCTAGAGCTGCGATAAAGCCTTTTCCTGTTTGGATTCGATCAAACTGCTTGTCATTCATGAATGGTTCTCCTTTCGCTGTTGGAATTCTATACCTATTTTATTATATCACTTGTACTAGCAGCACATGCGGAAAACGCCGGAAAGGTAATTTGATTACATGATTATAACAGGACGTCTATGCTGAATGATTCAATTATCCATGCTTACAAGTGGCTCTGGTTGCACCGCTTTTTACATGAACACAGCTTTGTTTTACCTAGCAGTAATTACGATTTGCCATCCAACCATATAAAGATATGATAGAGTCTGCAGAATAGCCCGCTGTCTTAATGATTTACTATGAGCCTTTGAGATCAAATAGCGACTTCTGGTAAAAAATTAGGGAAACAGTGGAACCGTCCCCCTGTTTACTTTTAATGATGTGCTTGTTCATGTACGGTTGCTCCTATGAATGCGAAGGAAAATATCTTTTTCCATCCAAATCTGGCGATGGTACGGGCAAAAAGAATGTTAAACGGCCAGGTTGATCCCCTCATTACAGCCGCAGGTCTTAAGGAAGGGATGTCTTTCTTAGATTGCACATTAGGTCTTGCTTTTTCGTTTCTTAATATTATCAGAATAGTAATAAGGTTGCTTATAAAAATAAATGGGAAGAAGTTAGCTGCTCCGTTGATGGCCGTCTTTTTTTTCACAGCTATATTTCTATACAAAATTATTGAAAAAGATGTCCCAGTAAATAATAAAGTTACACAGGGACATCTCTCTATAAATAGTATTTTCTTTATATTAAACATTTTTAATACTTCTAATACAATGCTAAGTAAAAGAAAGTGTTACCATGAAGCTATGTTTTTAATCCCTAAACAAACGGTGTATACAGGTCCTATTCAAAATCTAAAACCAAGGATACTGACTCATGACTGAATAATAAAACAACATTCTGCCTGATAGTTCGCCAATAAAAACCAATACGGTAGCAACTAAGATGTAATCGATCGCAATTCTCTTTTTGCTGGTAACCATATAAACCACCAGCGATGCTGGAACTAATAAGCTACCGAGAACACGAATCCAGTAAAAGATTGAGGTAAACGATACTGTTGCTGCTATTTGGCTTTCTGCGCCATTTGACATTATGGCAGAACTTCCGAGAGTGACGACTAAAGAGATTAGCAAAACTGACAAATATATTCCTAATAGTTTCATAACATTTTCGTCTGATTCCTCTTGTTTTCTCTTCAAGGCAAAATAAGAGACTGTTAAAGCGCCGATTAATAGTCCTGTTAGTAGAAAGTTAACAAATGTTGTCCAATTATTCCATGATGGATGCAAATGGATTGAGAAATACACAGCTGCTGAGCTGATAATCATTATAATTCCCAGTATAGCAGTCAAAGTTCCAGCAATTTTTCTTATAGATGTATGATCTGCCTTTTTCCACCATAAATATGTCAATGCCAGTAAACAAAGATTAAAAAGTATTACCATAATGATTTCCCGGCTTAACCAGGAATGACCCGTACCAATTAAGCTTGTATAACTTTTAAATGGATTATTTAAATGGAACAGCGAAGCCAGTGTACCAATTATAGAAATACCAATAGCCATAAAAATCGGCTTTTTCATTACCTGCTTTCCAGTTGTATCCATGAATCGAGGCCTCAGCCATTCCAGTAAAACAACCGCTATCGTGATGCCGACAGCCCACTGACTTAACACTGTGAATATTACCAATGGAATTTCATACTCACCCATACTAAAAACCTCCCTCTTCCATTAATGCGCTGCAATAATGACCACGTTTGGCTTACTTATTTTATGACTTGGCAGCTTGTACATTCTTTCCACCACCTCAATATCATCTCCATACTCAGCACGTAATTCACCAATTTTGCCGAATTTTAGTACATGTCCCGGGCATAATGCAACACATTTTGGCTGTAGACCTTGATCTATTAAATCCGCGCACATATCACACTTGCTGATTTTTTTCTCGACTGGATCATATTGCGGTGCGGCATAGGGACATGCCATTAAACAGGAACGGCATCCCAGACATTTATCATGATCCTGGATCACAATACCATCCTCCCGCTTTGTATAGGCAGAAACAGGACATACCTTCAAACACTGAGGTTCATTACAATGGTTACATGACATGGAGAGAAACTCCAATTTGTCAGGCTCATCTGTTCTAAACTCTCTAACTCTACGCCAATTTACCCCTTCCGCTGTTTTGTTTTCCGACTTGCATACAACAGCGCACGATTTACATCCATAGCAATCATTCATATTAATAACGAATCCATATTGGACTGACATGCTTTAGTCCTCCTTTCTCACCTCAACAAGTGTATTATTAATGGTGGTTCCATTTCCCAGAACCTCAACCGTATCATTTGTAACATGGCTGCTGCTGCCCCCCTGCTGCTCCCACCAGCCATTTTGTATACCAACAATCCCCTCTTTTATATGGGCCGTGACTAATGCTTTAACAGCATGTTTGCCTCTATCATTAAATACCACAGCTTTATCTCCATTCACGATATTTCGTGCTTTTGCATCATTTGGATGAATAAGGACTTCCGGTTCGCTTTGATGCACTTCATTAATCCATCCCAGCGTGCTAAAGCTGGAATGAATGCTGCGTGCCATCTTATATTGCACAGCCATTAAAGGATATTTTCTCAGTAACTCATTGGACTTATTGGTAATACATTCATTCGCACGAATATATTTGACTATGGGACTAAATTCTTTTTCTTTCCAACCCTCTACAAAGAAGTGTGCTTTTCCGGTCGAAGTTTTAAATTGACCATCTTTAAAAGGAATGTAAGGTATCGGGACCGGCTTAACGGGTCCTTGTTTTAATTGTTCAATTGTGATTCCGGTACCTTTAAGGCATGCCTTGATATGCTCTTCTATCGGTTTATCAAATAGCTCACCAAATCCAAACCGTTTAGCGATTTGGGCAAAAATCCAAAAGTCAGGCTTTGCCTCGCCCGGTGGTTCAACCGCTTTTTCCTTAAGCTGAACATAGTGGCTGCGTGAACCGGCCATTAAGCTTGTATATTCAAATACCGTCGTAACAGGTAAAACTAAATCAGCATATAAAGCAGTTGAAGTCATCAGGCTGTCGGAGACGACAACGAACGGTACTTTTTCTAATGCCTTTCGCACCATATTTGTATTGGGTAATTGAGTCATTGGACTGGTTGTCATGATATACCAGAATCCAATTTCCGTTGGATCACCCTTCACGATCGATTCAGCTAATTTTGCAATTGGAATATTTTCAACTTTTTCTGTAGTTTTAGCTGATGCAACAGGCGGATTGATTTGTAAGAATTGCGTGACTCCCCCTGCATCACAAACACCAGCTCCAGCCTTACCAATGTTGCCAGTAATTAAAGCAAGATAAAATTGACTTGCAGCAACATAGGTCCCATACTCTGTCCTTTGAGCTCCCGACATATTTTGGATAATCATTGCCGGTTTATTAATTGCATATTCACGCGCTAAGCGAATAATTGTTCCTTTTGGTACATCGGTTTCTTTCTCAATCTCTTCTAAAGTTAATTTTTTTGCTTCATCTTTGATAAGATCAAAGACAGTTCGATAGTTATTAGGTAAGGTTGTTTCATCTTCACTTAGTACTGGCTGAATGTTTGCCTCATCATGGCGGACCAGTCCATTTCGTTTTAGATCGTATACCAGATAGGAATCCGGATCGTCAGCGTCACCGCGAACGAGTTCGCCTTTCTCATCCACTAAATAGATTGCACCTGTATGATTTAATAAAAATGGACGATCAATTAAATTTTCTTGAACAATAACCTGTAACATCCCCAGAGCAAGTGCTGTATCAGTACTTGGAGTAATTGGAATCCATTCATCAGCCCTGGCTGCCGTTTCACTGAAACGAGGATCAATGACAACTAATTTTGCACCATTTCTCATCGCTGCTTCATATTCTTTAAAATAGGCCTGCATGGTTACTGCAGGATTATTCCCCCAGCAGATAATATATTTACTATCCCGAATGGTATCTCGGGTATCAACATAACGAAGTCCAACAATTGGGGTCATTGCAGCCGTAACCGCAGAACAGCATAGGGAACCCTCTGGATGGGTTGCGCCGCCTAAATAGCTGAATAGAGCCCCGGCCATACTGTTATGTATAGAATCCATATTTCCGGATGCTGTCTGAAGTAATATGCCTTTATTTCCTATCTTCTTTTTTGTTTCTTTAATATTTTTTTCTATTAAATCAAGAGCCTCATCCCATGAAATTTCTTTAAAATCACCTGAGCCTTTTTTCCCTGTACGCAATAATGGTTGTTTAAGCCGTTCTTTATGATTTACCCACTGTGTACGGCTTACTCCGCGTAAACAACCTGTTACATTAAAGCCTTCACTAGTTTCAACCTTCTCAATTTTTCCGTCTTTAACAAAAGCAGTAAGATTACAATGCAAGCATTCCATTGAACAACTGGATCGGAAAGTTTCATAATTATCAATCTCTGCACCGAGAACCTTTGAAGGATGGTCAACTGTATCCTTAACAGCAAGATAACCACCGCCTCCAACAACAGCAGCACCCACTGTTCCGGTTACCTTTAAAAAATTTCTTCGGTTTATCTTTGTTTCCATTAAATTTTTTTTATTAGACATGTCATTCCCCCCTTTAGTACTGTCTCACACAATGTGCGAATAATAACGGGACTTCGACCCGATTATTAACATGAATCGTTTCAGCAAACTTAAAGCGATATTTTTCATTTTCTTCAATCTGCAGAACCTTAAAACCTGAATCTTCAAGCCACCTGCTCATTTGGATCAGCTTGAATCCCGACCAAAAGTCATGAGATTCTTTGAATTTCCAATTAAATTTCGTGTAAGCAAGATCAGCAATAATCAGGTGCCCTCCAGGCGTAACTACTTTCGCTATTTTTTCGAGAACAGCCTTTGGATCATATATATGGTGCAATACCATACAGCAAAATCCAACGTCAAATGCTTCAGTTGGAAAGGAAGAATCTAAGGTAATATCCGCCAATATAGGATAAATATTAAACAACTGCTTCTCCGAGATCTTTTTCGATAAAATTTTCAACATTTCAGAGGAATGGTCAACTGCGTACACCTTCTTAACATGAGGGCTTAATGTAATGGTTAAGTTGCCTAAACCACAGCCAATATCAGCTGCTACTTGATGCTTATCTAATTTGGCCGTTGAAATTAAGTAATCATTTAACCCTTCGGGATATGATTCTTTACGAAAGGAGGCAAACCTTTCGTTGAAGCCATTAAAAAAGTCACGTGATTTATAGGAAACCTTTTCTTCCAGATTGATAGGAAAATCTAAAATATCAAACCAGTAAACTAATTTTTTCATTTCCCTTTCTGAAATATTTTCTTTAGTCAAACCTGGAACCATCATCTTAATTAGTTCGTGAATGAGCGCCTTTCTTGCCCTTTTTAAAAGGGAGGCAAATGCCGCTTCACTAATTCCCAATAGATTTGCACTTTCCTTGTAGCTGAGCTGATTTAAATCAAAAAAGCAGATTGCCTGCTGATGCTCGCTTTTTAATAGATTGATTGCTGTTTGAATCACCTTCTTGATCTCTTTTGATTCAATAGACTGCAGCGGATCATTTTCGGATAAAAGCTTTTCCGAAAAATGTACAGCTTCAAGATTAATGTTTGCACCCGATTTTTGTATTTTCCTCCAATGATCAATACATATATTACGAGCAACTGTTAACAGCCAGGCCTTTACCTTTCCTTTATCCTGCTGTTTCATTACATGAAGATGATCGCATGCCCTGACAAACGTTTCCTGAGTGATATCTTGTGCTACATCTGCATTTTCAACTCGTGACAGTACATAATGAAAGATGTCCTGATAGTGAATATGATACAGGTCTTCTATCATATTCATTTGCTCCATTCACCTCCTTAAGCAATAGTGATATTCGTGTTTTTGAGATACAATACATGATTACACTTCAAATAGTAACGTGAATTAGTTCATTTGTAATACATCTTTCATCTCTTTCATATACATGTAACAATGGTGCGACAAATTATAGAAAACTTTTTTTTATGCGACGGAAAATCAATTTTTTATCGTTATTTATATAGCGAATAATAATTAGGAAAATAACAAATAAAAAAGAAGCTCACCTTGCATGCTTGCTCTGCTGTGATCGCTTCTTTTTTATGAAGTCTATAATTACCTATTATGTCACTTGAAATCCTAATTTATAAAAACAATTACCCCGGTTATTTAAGTACTTGCAAACGCAAGGATTTCATCAAATCCAGCTATAAATTGGATACATTTCGGAAATCTTGTATCTTCCATTTGATTCATTATACTATTAAAGCAGATAGCCTATTTTTTTTATGAACATTAATAAGGGGATATTACATATAAAACGTTCGAATTGATGTCAGGAACAACCGTATTGATTGATGAGAATAAGATTGTCATTGAAAGATCTGGTGGCAGAAGTGCGGTCAAAGGACTATTTCAAATGGAATAGATGCTGAATTTCTTCTGAACGATGTGATAAAAGCGCATGACAAAGTATTTATAGGGTTAGTAGATAG
>NZ_CAMLDX010000032.1 GCF_946478885.1 uncultured Bacillus sp.
ACCAGGTCCTTTATCTTTGCCCGTTTTCAGTGAAATGAGGCAGTAGTTACGAGGGGGAGACATTAAATATATGAGGTTTAACAATAACTAGTTCGGAACATTTATTTTGTGCTTCCCATAAGGTTTGTGCTGTTTTAATCCCATATTGTTTAGCAAGTGGACATGCTGCCAGTATAATACCTGATCTTCTTTCAGGATCCCCAGCTACTACTAGAGGTTTATTCTGATAAGCATTATTCTTAACCTTTTCAACAGAAGCGTAAAACGACTGGATATCTGCTAGGAAAATCACTTTATCCTTCATCTATCACTGGAAAATATTGTTGCTCTGAAAAAGGTTGATTAACTCCCTCTACAAAACTCTTTGGTATTATAGGGGGTAGTTTAGTAAAAGAAGGAGTTATCGAATTGTTATTGTAAATCATTGTTAAGTAGGGGAAACGGTCTGACTAATATATATGGATTCGAATTGAACCCAAAGGCGAAGTATGTAACCCATGGGTTATACCTATAGAGCAAACCACTTGGAATCTCCTTTTTAGTGGAACAGCATGATGTAGTTGCCTTTGCTAACTCTTCTTTTGCAGACGTTAAGGAAGAATCTTGACAGCAATTTACTTGATTTTCCTTTTCTTTCTTATCTGCCATGACCGTTTTCTCCTTTTTGAGATAAACAAGCATCGTTTTTTATCACATGATGCTACTTCGTTTTATACTTCATGAAAGACAACATCGAACATTGTGAGTAATTGTTCAATTTGTGTATTGCGTAAGGAATAGTAGACATATTTTCCTTCTTGTCTACTCTGGATGATGCCGCATCCTTTTAAACAATTTAGATGTTGGGATATGTTTGACTGATTCCCTTGGATGATTTTTACAATTTCAGATACTGTTTTTTCACCATCCATGATACATTGAAGAATTTGTAGTCTTGTTTTATCAGCAAGCCACGCATAAATTTAACTTTCACATCTAAATCATTTGAGTTGCACAATTGTATCCTCTCCGTTCATATTAGTAATAACTAATATGTTTATTCTTTGTTCACATTAGTATTGGCTAATATGTGTGTCAAAATGAATTGAGAAAAGCTTGCTGGTACAATCTTTACAGACTCATTGGGTAAACTGGGTGAGGATGGGGATACTTACTTGAAAATGATGAAATGGAATACTGATACCATTATTAATGGATTACAAAAATAAAATCTATTTAAAACATGATAAAAATATCCAATCTAACTTAGCCGTTTCTGCCATACTTAAATAGATCGCGTTGGCTTTTGCACTTGCTTTGCTGATAGAAAAAGGCCACTTTTTTCGACCGAAGAATGGTGATTTTTTAACCAAAATCCGTGCTTATTTTCTTGGCATAGTATCATTCAAATGGAGGATGCTTTCGGAAAGGGACAGGGTTTTGAGACATTATGGATGTCCAATGGACCGAATAAAGTGATTATCGCTGTTATAGGTAAGGGTGTTTTCCAACCTAGACAGAGCAGAATCGGCAGGAAACCTCTTCAATCCGGTCATTGTTTACCAGGAAAAATGTATTCAGCTAAAAATTCATCCACTGCTGCCTCATACAATTCTTTGTTTTGATTCAGCGACTGGGCGTGTCTGCCTTTCGGAGCCAGGAACAGTTTTTTTGGTCCGACTTTTTTTTCATATAGATCCTTTGACATCTGTGGCAGAATATAATCATCTTTAAGGCTATGGATGAACAGGACCGGTTTTTGAATCTGCTGCACTACGGAAATCGGCGAAAGATCACGAAGAGAATACTTATCCCTCATCCGCAGGAAGATGTTGGCAATAGGTAGCAGCGGCTTGGGCGGCAGCTTCATGTTCTTTTTCAATAGGTAGGACAATTGCTTAGTGAAATCGGAAAACGGACAATCGGCAATATAAAAGTCTGCCCCGTCCTCCACCATGCCGGCATACAAGAGCATTGTCGCGGCACCCATTGATTCGCCATGGATTCCTAGCAAAAGATCAGCACCCTTTTCTTTTTTTAGCCAATGAACGACAGCCTTTAAATCATATTTTTCATAATATCCATAGCTCGTTGTTTTTCCGCCGGATTCTCCATGGCGCCGGTGGTCGTAAAGAACAGCATTAAAGCCGCGTTCGAGAAACAGGTTCATATATTTCACGGAGTTGATTTTATTCTCTGTCACACCATGGGAGAAAATTATATAGCGGTTTGTAAAATGAGGTTCAACTAGGACAATGGTTACATCATAGCCAAAGGGAGAGGGAATCGTCACTTTCTGATTTGGCATACTACTGAAATCATCGGGATTAAACCGTCCGGCTTCCTTTTCCCGCTTTAGGATGACTTGGTCATCCTTTTTTCTTATATACATAATCCGGTTTGTGAAAAAAAAGCCAAATGACATTAAGAAAAAGAGAAAGGGAAAGAGAGAACGAAATAGTTTTCTTAGCCTACTCATATTGCGATACCTCCGAAGTTTTATAATGAAACAGATGGCCAGCTATTTATTCTATATTATCACTCCGGAATTAGTAAAATAAAGAGAACCGCTTCGCTGAAGCGGTTATTGTTTCGCATTTTGTCTCTTGGTCGGGTGGATGGCTGTTTCCAAATCCTCTGCTGCAATCATCGGTTTTACGGTATCCGCCGCCGGTTTGCCTTTTTGACTGTGTCCTTTGTTGCTTTTTCGGCTCATAAGAAAAACCTCCTTATCTAAAACAATGGTTACTGACACATCATAAGATGACACAAAGCACAGCAGAATATACCGGGATTTTCAAGAATGATCAGGAGACTTGATTTCTGCTATAATAGAGTATTATCACAAAAAAGAGGGATCTTGATGAAAAAGAAACAACAAGCCAAAAAAATAGAAGACAAGCCGGTAACCCTTGGAGATCTGCTGAATGCCGACCTCGTCAACGAGCTGAAGGAACGGAAAAAAGAAATGGAGAAGCAAGAAGAACAAAAGAAACTGGAAGAAGCAGAACGAAAGCGCGAGGAGCGCAGATTAAAGGAGAAAAATAAATCATTTGAAGAATTGCTTAATGAAAGCAATTTCAACTGGAAAGATTTTAAATAATCGGTGTCAGGCACCGCAAAAAGACATTTTCTCCTGATATGTCCTCTCTACGAGGACATATCAGGGGGTGGCGACTGGGGAAGATATCTTCTAATAAAAGAAGGGGTGCATTTTTTTTGGTCATAGACGAGTTCAGAAAGCAAAAGATAATCCTTTGTGCAGTCCTTTAATTTTTCCTGGATTTCCCAAACTTTGCCTGAGAGAATGAGTCTGTTTTCTCCGAAATAAATCTTCATCATCTTTTCCTCCTGATAGAGTATGATAAAATGTATGAGCAAATGAAATTCGATTAGAACAGGAGTGTTAAAAAAATGAGTCTCCTTGAAGAAAAAACGATCACAACGGAAAGAATCTATGATGGCAAGGTCATTAGTCTGCAGATTGATGAGGTTGATCTGCCGAATGGGAGCAGGACAAAGCGGGAGCTAATCAAACATCCGGGAGCCGTGGCCATCATTGCCATGACGGATGAAGGTAAAATAGTCATGGTTGAACAATTCCGCAAAGCACTGGAAAAGACGATTATTGAAATTCCGGCTGGCAAGCTGGAAAAAGGGGAGCATCCCAATGTTTGTGCTAAACGCGAGCTGGAGGAAGAGACGGGCTATGATTGTGCCGAGCTCAATCTGCTCACCTCTTTTTATACCTCTCCTGGCTTTGCCGATGAAATTATCCATATTTATACCGCTAAAGGTCTGACGACAAAGGAAAATGCAGCTGGCCTAGATGAGGATGAATTTGTCAATCTGGTGGAACTGACATTGGATGAAGCGCTTCAGGCCATTGCCGACCAACGGATTTGTGATGCTAAAACCATCTTTGCCGTTCAATACATACAACTGCAAGAAGCGTTGAAGAGATAAATGAAGTCATACTACACGGATCTTCATATTCATATCGGTCGTACTAAAAGCGGCAGAGCAGTGAAAATAACAGGAGCGAAATCTTTAACCTTTTCCAATATTATCGCCCATGCAAGAGATCAGAAGGGGCTTGACATGATCGGGATCATTGACTGTCATTCACCGGAAGTGATTCTCGAAATGGAGGAGCTGATGAAGAAGGGAGAATTGGCGCAACTGGAGGATGGTGGTTTAAGCTATGGAGGACTCACGATTATTCCGGGATCTGAACTGGAGGTCTATGATAGAAGCTGTCAAGGGCCACTCCATGTTCTTTGTTTCTTTCCGTCCCTGCCTATCCTCAAGGAATTTTCGCATTGGATCTCACACCATTTAAAAAACATCCATCTCAGTTCACAACGGATTTATATAAGCGGCAGGGAATTGCAGCGAAAGACAAAGGAATTGCACGGACTCTTTATTCCCGCCCATGTCTTTACGCCATATAAGAGTCTATACGGTAAGGGAGTGCGTCAATCACTGACAGAGGTACTTGATCCGGATCTTATTGATGCGGTTGAGCTTGGTTTAAGCTCTGATACATATATGGCAGATGGTATTCCGGAACTCCACAGCTATACCTTTGTCTCGGATTCAGATGCCCATTCACTAGGAAAAATCGCCCGAGAATATCAAACGATTCTCATGGAGAAACCGACCTTTTCTGAGTTAAAAAAATCTCTTGCAAATGAGGATGGAAGAAGGATAGCAGCAAATTATGGTCTTGATCCGCTGCTTGGCAAATACCATGAAACCGTTTGTGAAAAATGCCTCAAGCCCTTTGACCCCAAAAGGGGAAAGTGTGAAACCTGCGGCCATGAAAAATATATTAAAGGTGTCGCTGACCGAATTGCAGAGCTATCGAATACCGGAGAAAAGGCACCTGAAAGACCGCCGTATATCTATCAAATTCCACTTGATTTCATTCCGGGACTGGGTCCAAAGATGAAAGAAAAATTATTAAATCATTTCGGAACAGAAATGGCTATTCTTCATGAGGCAAGTTTTGCTCATCTAAAAGAAGTCGTGCCAAAGAAAATCGCTGAACTCATCGTTGCTGCCCGCACAGGGCAACTGCAGCTGCAGGCCGGGGGAGGAGGAAAATACGGCAGGGTATTCCAAAATTTGCATAAAAAAAACTAAAGCCGGCAGCCGGTTCTGGGATGCCGGCTTTAGTGCGTAAAGTGCGATAGGAACAAAGAAACAACGTTGAAAAGGATGAATTAGTTGTTAGGAAAAGGCTCCATGTGAAATAAGTGATTCAAAATCGGTTTAAGAGTCTCAACATACGGCATCCCCTGTGGTATCGCAGCAAAAGGCCCAAAGAGCCGACTGGCAGCTATAGGTTCAATAATCCTCTGCCTGTAAAATTGTGCTTCAAAACAGCTTTACCCCCCCTCTCTCTGCTTTCCTCTTTCTAGCAAAATCCATGTACTCTCTCTATCAACTCATCGTCATACATCCTGCCTTGCCGCATAAGATGTAGTAATTGATAGTCAGGAGGAAGAACGATGAAGAAAAAGATGTACCAGAACACAGCCACCGCTCATTTTCGCGAGCATTCTTCAATTTACTTATTCGTAATTGTTCTATTTTTAATGGGGGTTATCTTTGGAGCAGTGGTGGTTAACAGCTTAAGCTTCAGCCAGAAAGAAGATCTATATTATTACTTAACGCAATTTTTTGGACAAGTATCAAATGAAAAAATCGCCACGTCAAACGATCTGTTTAAGCAAAGCTTTCTTCATAACAGCAAGTTTATCGGATTAATGGGTCTTTTAGGCATCTCAGTCATTGGCCTTCCGCTCATCTTAATTTTTCTATTCATGAAAGGAATGGTGGTTGGCTTTACCGTCGGGTTTCTCGTTAATCAGATGGGGTGGAGTGGTTTTCTCCTCTCTTTCGTTTCGGTCCTTCCGCAAAATTTTATTATTATACCTGTCTTTATTTTTACCACCGCATTGGCTGTCAATATCTCGCTAAAAATGGTTCGACGTCAGTTTATGAAAAAAATCAGCGAACCGATCCTACCGTTGTTGGGCAAGTATATCATGAGCCTCTGTGCTGCACTGCTTCTTCTAGTCGGAGCCGCTGCCATTGAAGCATATCTCTCTCCATCATTGATGAAATCCGTTATTGACTCGCTTTAGTGAAATATAAGAATCAATATTAAAAAAAAATAATTATAGATTAAAATGATTTTAGTTTGACTCTGTTCCCTCATCTGATATAATGAGAATGAAATGAGAATGAGAAATATATGATGTGGTGCAGGAGGACTTTCGGTATGGAAACTAGAATTGAGCGAGTAAAAAAGCAGCTGCATTCTTCCAGCTATAAATTGACACCGCAAAGGGAAGCGACGGTTCGTGTATTGCTGGAGCATGAAGAAGACCATCTGAGTGCTGAAGATGTTTACCTCCTAGTAAAAGAAAAATCGCCTGAGATTGGTTTAGCAACCGTTTATAGAACATTGGAATTGCTGACAGAACTGAAAATTGTCGATAAAATTAATTTTGGAGATGGAGTTTCCCGTTATGACTTGCGGACTGAAGGGGCCAATCATTTTCATCACCATTTAGTTTGTATTGAATGTGGTACAGTAGATGAAATCCAAAAGGACCTATTAGAGGATGTAGAAGAAATCGTTGAAAAAGAGTGGAATTTCAAAATTAAGGATCATCGCCTCACATTTCACGGCATTTGTCATCGCTGCCAGGAGAAACAGCTGCAGGACAGCAAGTAAGATAAAAACCTTTTCTATTCATTTTAATAGAAAAGGTTTTTATTTGGAAAAATGTATAAAACCTGTCCCATTTGGCATATGTATGAATAGGAAAAGAAAGACACGGCCTGCCGTCTATGATAACGGAAGCCGATACCTTTTCTAAATCGCTAACCAAGAAATATTTTCTTGTGACAGTATAAATAACGCAAGGCGAGGGACCAGCGACTTTCTTTGGAGGCAGAAGGCATGAAGAATCTATTTTCAACGATTATAAAAACGCTGAAGGTGTTTATTCTCTTCACAGGATGCACAATTCTTTTTTATTATGGCATTATGTGGTTAAATGAAGAGTATAGAAACTATCACCGTTATGATGAGCCGAAGGGTTCGGCTATCAAAGTAACGGCGACTGGAGAGGGACAGGATTTTGCTTGGCTGAATCGGCTTATCTTGTTCTATCTGGATGGGGAGTAGATTGAATGGAAGATGAATTGAAAGATTTTACCCATTATTTAATTGTAGAAAAAGGCTTGGCAGCTAATACAATTGTGTCATACGAAAGAGATTTAAAGAGTTATATGAAGTATCTGCTAAACGTGGAAGCCTTACAGAGCTTTAATGAGGTACAGCGCCTTCATATTGTCCATTTTTTGGCCTATTTGAAGGATCAGGGGAAATCATCGCGGACATTAGCGCGTCATGTAGCATCGATCCGGTCTTTCCATCAATTTTTACTAAGGGAAAAAGCAGCTGATCATGATCCGTCTGTCCATATTGAACCGCCGCACCTCGAGAGAACCTTGCCGAAGGTATTGAGCCTTGTGGAGGTGGAAACACTGCTAGATTCTCCGGATACAAGCACTCACTACGGTATCCGTGATAAAGCCATGCTTGAATTATTGTACGCCACGGGCATCCGTGTCAGCGAGCTGATCGGATTAAAGCTTGGCGATGTCCACTTATCCATGGGTTTTGTCCGCTGTATCGGAAAAGGAAATAAAGAACGCATCATCCCGATCGGACACACGGCAATTGAGGCCACCGAACGATACATTCAGAAAGGCCGACCTGCCTTTGTATCCAAGAAAAGCCATGACGATGCTCTATTCCTCAACCATCATGGAAAACATCTGACAAGGCAGGGCTTTTGGAAAATCCTCAAAGGGCTGGCGCATGATGCCGGTATCGAAAAAGAATTAACGCCGCATACGTTACGGCATTCCTTTGCAACGCATTTGCTGGAAAACGGCGCTGATTTGCGGGCTGTTCAAGAAATGCTGGGACATGCCGACATTTCCACCACACAGATTTATACCCATGTAACGAAGACCAGACTGAAGGATGTGTACAAGCAGTTCCATCCGAGGGCTTAAAGCGTAAGAAAAACCTGAAACAAAAAAAGTTAAGGAATCGGATTCCTTAGCTTTTTTTGTTTTACGTTTTGTAACGGATACTTGGCGCGGCAATGCAGAAAAAGGATGCCCCCCTAAGCTCTTCTTAAAATTCCTCAACATATAAAGCATTTTCAGCGCATCTCAAGTGATCTTGCCTCCGGGAAGGGTTTGCATTTGTGAAAATATCTATGGGAAAATATTCATTTTGAACTGTATAAATTTACCTAATGTGGAAAAAATGAAAACGATAGATAGAATGGAGGGTTTTGTGATGAAGCGACTTGTTTCTATAGTACTTACAGCATGTTTGACTGCAGCTTATATGACACCCCATGTATTCGCTGAAGAAAAAGGAACATCCACACAATTAACAGATCATGTAAAATCTGCGATCTTAATCGAACGCGATACAGGTGAAGTATTATATGAAAAGAGCAGTCAAGAACAGCTGCCGCCAGCGAGCATGACCAAGATCATGACGATGCTGTTAATTATGGAGGCCTTGGATAAAGGGACGCTTTCAATGAAGGAAAAAGTCCGTGCTAGTGAATATGCAGCTTCCATGGGAGGATCACAAATCTTTTTAGAGCCTGGCGAGGAATTAACCGTGGAAGAAATGCTCCAAGGAATCGCGATTGGATCCGGTAATGATGCGTCCGTTGCAATGGCAGAAAAAATTGCCGGTTCCGAGGAAAATTTTGTGGACATGATGAACAAAAAGGCAAAGGAACTCGGTCTGAAAAACACTAAGTTCCAAAATACAACCGGTTTGCCTGTTGATGATCATTACAGTACTGCCTATGACATGGCGATGATGGCTAAGGAATTATTAAAGTATGAAGACATCACAAAATTTACGGGTACCTATGAAGCGTATCTAAGGGAAAATACCGATAAAAAGTTTTGGCTCGTGAATACGAATAAGCTTGTCCGATTCTATCCGGGAGTTGATGGGTTGAAAACTGGGTTTACAAAGGAAGCAATGTACTGTTTAACAGCGACCGCACAAAAAGATGGAATGCGGGTTGTTGCTGTTATATTCGGTGCTCCGACTTCGAAGGAGAGAAATGCCCAGGTAACCAAAATGCTGGATTACGCATTCAATCAATATAAAACCAACCCATTATATGAACGAAATCATGTACTGGGAAATGCTAAGGTTAGCAAAGGGACTCGGAAGGCAGTTGAAGTAGTGACGAGTGAAAGAATCTCCTTATTAACAAAAAAAGGAGAAAACATTGAAGATGTGAAACAAAAGGTAGTTATCAATAAGGAACTGAAGGCACCAATCCGGAAGGGGGACCGAATAGGGACCTTAACAATTGAGAAGAAGGGAGAAACATTAGTGAAAAGCCCTCTTGTAGCAAAGGAAGAAATTACAGAGGCTGGCTGGTGGACACTATATAAACGTTCTCTCGGAATGTTTACGAAAACAAAGTAACAATTGTCAAAGTATCTGTTCTAGTGTCGAAAGCGTTATGGATGGCAACTTATTTTAGCGAATGAACACTAGTTTTGTTCTAATGAAGGAAATTTGAAAATCTGTATCGAATAGACTCACTACAAAGAGCCATAACGAATTCTTTCATTACCTGTAGATCAGGTAAATAGCAGGAAAAGGCGCATAAGTATTATGGCCGCCCTGTTAAAGATTCGTGCAAAAGCCTGAAGGGACACACTCTATCAGGACATGAAACAAGGAGGCTGACAAGTAGTGAGTCTGCATATTGAGATGGAAGTAAAACAAGATGTTCTATGTATTCGGTTGTCAGGAGAGCTGGATCACCATACTGCTGATGGACTTCGCGAACAGGCTACAAAAACGATTGAAAACGAGCAAATTCACCATATTGTGTTAAATCTGGAAAACCTATCATTTATGGACAGCTCAGGTTTAGGAGTCATTCTTGGTCGTTACAAACAAATTAAGCAACTGCATGGCGAGATGATCGTATGTGCAATCTCCCCGCCTATTCAAAGACTATTTGAAATGTCAGGTTTGTTCAAAATCATACGTCTTGAACTGACAGAAGAATATGCTTTGCAAAGTCTGGGGGTTGCTTAAGATGAAGAATGAAATGAAGCTGGAATTTAAAGCAATGAGTCAAAATGAATCATTTGCGCGTGTAGCTGTAGCTGCGTTTGTAGCGCAGTTAGATCCGACAATCGATGAATTAACTGAGATCAAAACAGTCGTCTCAGAGGCTGTTACGAATTCTATTATTCACGGATATGAGAATAATCCGAATGGTGTTGTCTGCATAACAGCAGCCATTGAGAATGGATTAGTCGAACTCACTATAAAAGATGAAGGGAAGGGCATTCCGGATATGGAGGAAGCTCGCCAGCCTCTCTTTACCACAAAGCCAGAACTGGAACGATCTGGGATGGGTTTTACAATCATGGAAAACTTTATGGATGAAGTAGAAATTCAGTCGCAGCCGGGAAAAGGTACAGCAGTCCGTTTACGAAAGCATTTATCAACCAGCAAAATGATTTGCAATTAAGGAGTTATGCCGATGGATGTGGAGGTTAAATCAGATAAGAATCAATCCTATTTAAAAGACCACGAAGTCAAGGAACTGATTAAACGAAGTCAAGAAGGCGATCAGGACGCAAGAGATTTAATTGTGCAAAAAAATATGCGTCTAGTCTGGTCTGTCGTGCAGCGCTTTTTAAACCGGGGTTACGAGCCAGATGATTTGTTTCAAATTGGTTGTATCGGATTGCTGAAATCAGTTGATAAATTTGATTTATCCTATGATGTGAAATTCTCGACCTATGCCGTACCAATGATCATTGGGGAAATTCAGCGATTTATCCGGGATGACGGGACGGTGAAGGTTAGTCGTTCTTTAAAGGAAATGGGAAATAAGATCCGCAAAGCACGGGACGAGTTATCGAAGACACTGTGCCGCATTCCGACTGTCGGCGAGCTGTCGGAATATCTGGAAATTTCTCCGGAGGACATTATCATGGCCCAGGAAGCAAGCCGGTCACCCTCCTCCATTCACGAAACAGTCTATGAAAATGATGGGGATCCCATTACCTTGCTCGACCAAATTGATGACGGTAATGAAGGCAAATGGTTTGATAAAATTGCTCTTAAAGAAGCGATAAGCGAATTGGAAGATAGGGAAAGACTCATTGTGTATCTGCGCTATTATAAAGATCAGACACAATCAGAGGTGGCCGTAAGACTTGGCATCTCCCAGGTGCAAGTATCACGGCTTGAAAAGAAAATCCTACAGCAAATGAAAGACCGTATGGATCTATAGGTTCCATACGGTCTTTTCATGTCAAGCCCCTGTTAACTTGGCTGTCAATAACTTTCCGGGCACTTTGTTTCTTTCAGAAATTCAATGAGTCTCCCCAGTTTGTATTGAAATCCTTCCGATTGTCCTGCTTTTTTCCGTCAAGGCTATATCATTCACTACAAGCGAATAAATCAATCATGCCTTTTTGAAGCAGCTTAACAGGAAACTAAGAGTCCTTATACAACCATTTATTGGATTTCATGAACCCTCACTTAATAAGAAATACTAGCAATACAAGGAAATCACTGTGTGGGATGTGAGCATATTGGAAAATACAGCCTATATTCGCCTGCACCATCGTGTCCTGGTACAACCTCATCACAAAATACGTTTGAATGATATCGCACAGATTATTGCAGACCCTAGTGTTAAGGAGCAATTGGCCGGTTTATTTCTTTATGAAGTAACTGAATCAGACCGGAATATTATCATCGTTGACGTGATTCAAGTTGTTCAGGAGATTGCTAAACAGTATCCGAAGCTTGGGATCGAAATGCTGGGGCCTACGCAAACGATTGTCGAAGTGATCTATAGGAAGAGGCAATATTCATGGCCCTTATTTTTATTAACCTGGTTATTACTCTTCTTTGGTGCAGCTCTAACAATCATGAATTTTCATGAGGATGTTGGAATGGAGGATGTCCATCATAAGATTTACGCACTACTGACCGGAAAAGAGGAGGAAAAGCCGCTGCTCTTTCAAATTCCGTATTCGATCGGATTAGGGGTTGGCATGATCTTATTTTTTAATCATGTATTCAAAAAACGTCTCAATGAAGAGCCAAGTCCGCTTGAAGTGGAAATGTTCAATTATCAGCAGGATCTCGATCAGTATGTCATCATGCATGAAAATAAAGAGAGTATGAAAAAAATCGATGATCATTAATCTTGTCTTTGTAATATTTCTTGGCTTTGCAGGCGGAGTTTCAGTAGGTGCAGGATACGTGGCCTTTTTAACCGTACTTGGAATTGTTCCGAGATTGACACAGCTGACAAAAACAATGAAATTAATTCATTGGTATGAATGGGGAATTGTTCTCGGCACAGTTCTTGGCACGTTAATGCTAGTTGAGGAGCCACATCTTTCATTGCATCCAGCTTTCTTAGTTTTCTTAGGATTAACATTTGGAATCTTTGTCGGCATGATGGCGGCTGCATTAACTGAAGTCTTAAATGTATGGCCCATTCTGGCAAAAAGGATTGGGGCGGAACGGAAGATTGTGATTCTTCTCATGGCACTCGTGATTGGAAAAATCGCCGGGTCATTATTCCATTGGATTTATTTTGTGGATCTAAGTAAATAAGGAGACTTTCGGAAAGGGTCTGAAAGGATGAATGAAGTAAGAAAAGTCATTTTAATCACAGATGGTGATGAATATGCACGAAAAACACTGGAAATTGTCGCGGAAGAGGTTGGAGGAACATGTCTTTCCCTCTCACATGGAAATCCAACGAACTTAACGGGGCCTGTGTTAGTGAAGCAAATCAAAAAAGCGGCGAGAGATCCTGTTCTCGTCATGTTTGATGATAGCGGCATTATCGGAGAAGGTCCCGGTGAAAAATCTCTTTTGTATGTGGCTAATGATCCCGGAATAAAAGTGCTTGGTGTCATAGCTGTGGCATCAAGAACGCGAAAGGAAGAATGGACGAAAGTAGATGTATGTATTGACCGGGACGGAGTGTTGACAGCCAATGGGGTTGACAAATACGGCATACAGGAGTTGGAAACGGGAAGACTGTACGGTGATACTGTATCCAGTCTTGATGGACTCAACATTCCCATTATCGTTGGAATTGGCGATATTGGGAAAATGGCTAGAAAGGATCATTATGGGAAGGGCTCTCCTATTACAAGACAAGCGATTGAGCTTATTTTAGAAAGGAGCGGATATGATGGCAAATAAGGAGGAGAAAGAAAAAACATCGATCCCAAAATCGGTCAGTCAAATTGAGCAATATATGAGGAAACGGGTCGGGCTTGGCGTAAGCTTCGACATCGGAGTCAGAAAATTGACGATTTTACGCAAGAATGTTCAGATCTATTATGTTAATGGGTTATGCGACACAAGCTTTATTATTGAACTGCTTGAGGAATTGGTGGAGATTAATGATCATGAAAAGTCTTCAACCAATTTGTATAAGATTATTGAGAACCGGATTGTACATCAATCCGTCACCCCGCTTAAAACGATGGATGAATTGGTCGATCAAGTCCTTTCCGGATTAATTGCCATTGTCATTGACGGCTGCGATACCGGATTTATTGTCGATGTACGGGGCTATCCGGGTCGTTCTCCTGAGGAACCTGATACAGAAAAGGTAGTACGTGGTTCTAGAGACGGTTTCGTTGAAAATATCATTCTCAATACAGCCTTAACGAGAAGAAGAATCCGTGATGAGCGTCTCCGTTTTGAAATTATGCGGGTCGGCGAGAGAGGGAAAACCGATATTTCTATTGCCTATATCGAAGGAATTGCTAATCCGGATTTGATTGATGTCGTACGGAAGGAACTGCAGAAAATTAAGATTGATGGATTATCAATGGCGGATAAGACAGTGGAAGAATTTTTGTTGAAGCAAGGTTACAATCCCTATCCGCTTGTCCGCTATACAGAAAGAGCTGATGTAGCAGCAACCCACCTGCTCGAAGGCCATGTCCTGATTTATGTTGATACATCACCAAGCGTCATTATTACTCCAACCACGATGTTTCATCATATGCAGCATGTAGAGGAATTCCGTCAGTCACCGGCAGTCGGAACCTTTATTCGCTGGGTCCGTTTTATCGGAATTATTTCTTCCCTATTTCTGTTACCGTTATGGTTTGTTTTTATTCAGGAACCATCCATGCTTCCGGAAAAATTGGTTTTCATCGGCCCGAATGAACGAACTAATATTCCAATTGTCATCCAGCTCTTTCTTGCGGATATCGGAATTGAATTTCTCCGTTTGGCCGCGATCCATACGCCGACCCCGCTCTCGAATGCGATGGGCTTGGTAGCCGCGGTTCTAATAGGACAAATTGCCATTGATGTCGGGTTATTTGTCCCAGAGGTGATTCTCTATGTCGCGGTTGTAGCCATTGGTAATTTTGCTACGCCAAGCTATGAACTGGGAGTTGCCAACAAAATCGCCAGGCTTTGTCTCCTCATCGTTGTTGCTTTTTTTCATGTACCTGGACTTGTGATTGGCATCACTGCCTATATCATCTATATGGCAAGTATTCGCTCCTTGAATACGCCTTATTTATGGCCGTTGCTTCCATTTGCTCCAAAAGCCTTTCTGCAGATCCTGATCCGCAGGGCGATACCGGGTTCCCAAATAAGGCCGAAAATTATCCATACAAAGAACAGAGTCAGACAGCCTCAGCAATAAAAGTAGCTGTCCCAAGAGGATGTCAGGTATCACAACATCAATCTGCATTGGATTTAGAGAATTTGTGAATGCCTGACATTTGATGGGGCAGCTTCTTTTCTATCATGAAACAGAGAGGATTTTCGCCGTATATCCTGTAATTTGGACATTGCGCAAAAAAAGAGGTTATGATAAAGTTATGTCTAAATTGAATCATGTTTGTATGAATTAGGATTCTTGATTTAAATACAGGAACGAGGGAAGCACATGTATTATTATGGGACAACCGCTGTGAATGATAAAGGACATCTGGAAATCGGCGGTGTCGATACGATCGAATTAGTGAAGGAGTTTGGAACACCACTATATGTGTACGACGTGGCACTAATTAGACAACGAGCCAGAAGCTTCAAAGAAACTTTTGAGAAATTTGGCATTAAGGCACAGGTGTCCTATGCCAGCAAAGCCTTCTCATCTGTAGCAATGATTCAATTGGCTGAAGAAGAAGGCTTATCATTGGATGTCGTTTCCGGCGGTGAGCTCTATACGGCAATGGCAGCAGGATTTCCGATGGAAAGAGTTCATTTCCATGGCAATAATAAAAGTCGTGAAGAATTAAGTATGGCTCTAGAGCAAAGTATCGGCTATATCGTAGTAGATAATCTGTATGAATTGGAGCTGCTAGAAGCTTTATGTGCGGAAAAAAAGCAGCAAATGGAAGTGGTATTGCGCATTACTCCTGGGATTGAGGCACATACCCATGAGTATATTTTAACAGGGCAATCGGATTCTAAATTTGGCTTTGATCTACAAAATGGACAGGCAGAGCATGCACTTAGAGCAGCCATGCAATCACCTTGGCTGATTGCTTCCGGTATCCATTGCCATATTGGTTCACAGATTTTCGAAACCACCGGCTTTACACTTGCAGTACAGAAAATATTTGAAAAATTAAATCAATGGAAAACGTCCTTATCCTATGAACCAACTATTTTAAATCTGGGCGGGGGCTTCGGCATCCGGTATACAAGTGAAGATGATCCAAAGCCTGCTTCTGAATATGTCGCGGAAATCATTGTGGAAGTGAAAACGCAGGCAGAAAAGTATGAGATGAGGATTCCGGAAATCGGCATTGAACCGGGCAGATCGTTAGTAGGGGATGCCGGGATTACCTTATATAAGATCGGTTCGAAAAAAGAGGTACCGGATGTTCGTAAATATATTGCGGTGGACGGGGGAATGACCGATAATATTAGACCGGCTCTGTATCAAGCAAAATATGAGGCTGTCTTAGCCAATAAACCGCTGGAAACGCCGGCAGAAACTGTTTCAATCGCCGGGAAATGCTGTGAATCTGGCGATATGCTGATTTGGGATTTACCGCTCCCGCAGACTGATGATCAAGATATTTTAGCGGTCTTTTGTACCGGGGCATACGGCTATTCGATGGCCAATAATTATAATCGGATTCCACGACCGCCAGTAGTCTTTGTGGAAAATGGAGAAGCGTGTTTAGTAATCAAACGAGAAACCTATGAAGACTTAGTCCGTCTGGATTTATCGTTAAAGGAAAGTGTAAAGGCTGAGCATCAATAAGATGATCAGCCTTTTTGCCCAAGAAATCGTTGTGTTCCAAGATTGGCAGGAATAACTCACCCATGTAATCTCTGCCAGACTTTGGAAACGGGCATCTATCTATTATTTTGCAAACAATCCTTTGATCCAATCAATCAGGTTGATAAAAAACTGCTTGATGCTTTCCAAAAACCCCTGACCTTCTTCACTGCTTAGATAGTTCGCAATCTTATCCTTTGCTGCCTTCAACTGATCTCCTACCTGGTTCCAGTCAATATTTAAGTCCTTTAGTTTATTAAACAGATCCACAAGGCTTTGAATTTGTTCTTCTGTCAGAGTCAGCCCAAGATCGTTTGCGGCATTTTCAACAATGGTACGGATTTCTTCAATTGTTTGCGGCGGATTTTTTGCCATCTCTTCCTTGATTTTTGTTATTAAGGCAGAAGCATTATCGGTTCCGATTTGGTCACCTAATTTAGCGGATGTCACCATTTCCTCGTTCGCAGCCTGTTTTACATCTTCAGGTATCACTTTATCTGTTGATACTTCATATGCTTTAATGAGACCGGTTAAGGCGGCAGTTCCTGAAACCTCAAATGGTGCAGTGATATAAATTTTAGCATCCTTTACACCGGCAGTGATCAGGGCATTGATATACATTTCATCGGTCACCCAGTTAATATTTTTCGTTTCAACTTCAAGCCCGGAGCCTTTTTTGGCAATTGTAATCGCAGAAGAAGAAATAGCCCGTGTGCCAATCAGTGATTTTGCAACGTAATTTCCCAAATATTGATGCTCCTCGGCATTGGAAACGGTAATAATTTGAGCATTCTCCGGCGCATTCATTTCCGCTAACAGGGCATTTTTTTGTTCTTCTGTTAGATTTTCACCGAGAGTGATAATCGTGTCTCCAACTGCTGCATCCGCCAGACTGACAATAGGCGGCATGACAAGCAGGGAGATGGTTAGTAGAATAATAATCTTTATACTTTTCATTATGTATCCTCCTTTTGTTGTACGAAGCTTAATTCCTTCAGCCCTGGAGAAAAGAATTAAGCGAAAGTTATTGTTCTCATCTTAGACGATGAAAATGTCGGAAAAGTTTCTTTCTGTTTCTACGGCTTTCCCTGAGTTACAATATATATGATAACCATTGAAAAAGAAAGTCACACATTCCGATAAAAGTTTTCGGAAATGGATACATCCTATTTAAGTTTGCTGGAATAATTATGGATATTCGTGTAAAATAATGTCGTAGAGTTAAATATGAAACTAGTTTTTAAGTAAGCGGGAGGAAAATGAAGAACAATAAAAAGAGACTGTTCCGAACTTTGTAAAGTTTATTTTCAAAGGGACGGCATGTTATTACCCATCGCTGCATAATAATGAAGATTGAAAGATGTAGCTAGATTATGTATGATGAGAATAATGTGTTAGTAGAAAAAATGAACAGATATTCGATTACTTCAGTTTAAAATTCGTTTGAAACGTTAAAACTAGACTTAATGTTTTACTTAATGAGGGATTAATCATGCTAATACGGTACAAAAAAAGTTTTGAAAAAATCGCCATGGGCTTATTGTCATTTATGCCAAATGAAAAGGATTTAAAAAAGCTACTGCAGACGATCAAGCAATATGAAACTAATGAGAATTGGCAATTGTTCTTATGGAAAGCAGATGAGGATATCATTGGTTTGCTTGGCGGTGTCTGGGTGGATCAACAAACCTTTCAAATTCAGCATGTATCAGTCAACCCATCCCATCGCAAGCTGGGAGTTGGGAAAAATATGGTTAAGGCTTGTAAGGAATTGTTTCCTGAAAAGAAAGTGACAGCTAATGAAACGATAGAAGCATTTTTAAATAAATGTGGCAGGGAAGAAGAGGCTGACTCATAAGGTGTCTTACTCCCAACGAAGTATTTAGTATCTTGATACCCGAAAAGGAACTAAATGGATTTTGTTGGGGCTTACTCCTTTTTTTCAGAGTTAGTCTCTTTTATTTGTTTTTTTCGTAATGCCTTATTCCGTTCATATATCACCTGCGAGCGGTCTCGAATGGCATGGCGGTGAATCAATGCGGCATCCATTACAATGCTGGAGTTACCCCAGGAGAGCTTTAGTTCCCGGCAACGGCTAAGGCACTGCTGGATTAAGTCAGCGGAAGTGAGCGGGAGATTCATGCTTACATAGCTCTTATGTTGTTTTACTTGGGCGAGCATTTGTGAGATCTGATGATAAAGGGTTGCGGAATCCATTCCGAGCTGTCTCAGCTCTTCCGGATGGGTTTGAAAATTGTGCTGTGCTTTCTGCAGCATTTTATGAGCTCCAGAAAAATTTTCTCTACGATGATGATAGCGAGCGACAGCGAGCTGGATCAACCCAGTCCAGATCGAATGTTTATTGTCACGATCCGTTCTCTTCCAATAGTCTTCTAATATTTCGTGGCATTCAAAGTAATCCCGGCTTCCATGATAATGAACTAAATACTCGATGTATTCCTGTGGATAGACCATACAGATTGCGCCCCTTTTGATTCTGAAATTTTTTTGCAATGGTAACCATATTGTAACAAAAATATGACAGGTTTTGGTGGAAAGTATGCAATATAATGTGAAGATCGATGCTTTTGAAGGTCCACTGGATTTGCTCCTTCATTTAATCAATCATCTGGAAATAGATATTTATGATATTCCCGTAGCGGAAATTACGGAACAATATTTAAGCTACATTCATACTATGAAAGAACTTCAGCTAGATGTAGCCAGTGAATACCTTGTTATGGCAGCCACACTTTTGGCCATCAAAAGCAAAATGCTCTTGCCAGTGCATGATACTGAAGCGCTGGATGAAGAATTTTCATTGGAAGCGGAGGAGGACCCACGCGGCGAGTTAGTTGAACGGCTGATAGAATACCGGAAATATAAAGAGGTGGCAGATGGTTTAAAATTTCTCGAAAAAGAGCGCGGATTAATGTTTACAAAACCTCCCAGCGACCTTGCTGAGTATGCCAAGGAGATTGAAGCGAAAAAACAACCGGCACTCAATGTGACACTCAATGATATGCTAGGTGCTTTGCAAAAACTTCTACGGAGAAAAAAATTACAAAAGCCGATGCTGACGAAAATTGCACGGCAGGAAATCCCGATTGAGCAGAGAATGATAGAGATTATGCATAATTTAAAGAAACTGAAACGTCGTACACGGTTTGATGATCTGTTTCCGATTCCAAATAAAGAGTATATTGTTGTCACTTTTCTGGCAGTTCTGGAACTCATGAAACGGAATGAGATCACAGTCATGCAGGAAGGGAATTTTGCTGATATTTTTGTATCAGCAGCGGAAGGAGAAGGCAGCGATGGAAATCGTTAATTGGAAAGGAATTGTTGAGAGCTTGTTATTTGCTGCTGGTGATGAGGGTCTGTCATTAAAGCAAATTGCAGAAGTTTTAGAAATGGACGAAATCATAGCAGAGAACGTATTACAGGATTTGCTTGAGGAATATAATGGAAATGAGCAGAGAGGAATTACTCTCGTAGAGCTGGCCGGAACTTGGCAGCTTGCAACGAAAAAGGAATTTTCTCCCTATTTAAAAAAACTGGTTGAATCGCCCCATACCTCTGCCTTATCTCAAGCTGCGTTGGAAACATTGGCAATCATTGCCTATAAACAGCCGATTACCCGGGCGGAAATCGAAGAAATCCGCGGTGTTAAAACCGAAAGACCACTCCATACATTAATGGCCAAGGCACTGATCCAGGATGTCGGTAGGGCGGAGGGAGCGGGACGAGCTTATTTATATGGCACAACGAAGGAATTCCTCGACTATTTTGGCCTAAAGAACATTGATGAGTTGCCGGATCTTCCTGAAAAAGTGGATGAAGAATACGTTCAAGAGGAAGCCGATTTGTTTTTTGATCGCTTTTGATAATTATCAGATTGTTTATTTATTTCTGACATAAAGAAAGATCTATGATAAAATAGAAAATATTTCACAGAGCTATTTTGCCGTACATAATTCATTTCCCTGTGGCAGCGAAGATTCTTCAACGGTTTCACGATGATATGAATGATTGTTTAGTTTCATGAAATGACAAATTTATGAGGTGAAAATCAATGGGAAATACGCTTGTTCATACTCAAATGGCGGATGTAAAGGAGTTTCTCGAAAACGCGGTAAACGAATTTGAGACCTTTCTCAATAAGACTACCTTGAACAGTCTGGTTCAAGAGAAAATGGGAGATTCTGATTACTATAGAGCCTTGTTATCCTCGTTAAGAAGACTTTTGGTTTTCTGTGAGGAAGGACTGGATTCATGCCATATTATTTTGAAGACAGAACCATTTATTAAAGCGGCTGCAGAAAAAATTCTCTATCGTATTTATCATCAATGTATTGAGGAATTCTTCTCACCGAGCAGTGATGTTTGGTTTGAAGATAGCCGTTCTGCCTATACGGGGAACAACTCCATTAAATTCAGACAAGAAATACCGGACAGCGTAAAAACGGTATTTAAAAATTTGGAAAGCCCGTTTCAAAGAATTCGCGAAGAACTGGAGTATTATGAAACAGATTATCGGACGAAAATGCTTCAATCAAAATAAAATGAAAAGGGTTCTGATTCCCTCGGCTCAATCTGGCGGACATTTACATGTTTTACCGGCAGGATTGACCCAGTAGGAGTCAGGCCTTTTCTTTTTTTCTCTTGCAATGAATATGCCGGATATCAGGCAAGATTCTCTCACTGTTGACATATGATAGTGGCGATATGGAAAACACGGCTGAACAGGGAGGAGATAGGGCTGTGAATCGTTTTTTTGAATATGTAAAAGATGTGGCGCAATGGAATGATGAACTGAAAGATTTTCTTGTATCCGAGCAGGTGGATGAAAATGACGAGCTTTGGCAACGATTAAACCACTTAACTAATATTATGGATATGATTGGGCAGAAGAACCTAAGCGGGGATGATATTGAGCAAATTCAAACGGAGGTGGAGGAGCTTCAAGGGGAGATGGAACAGTATTTCATGCGACGTCAACAACTGGGCAGCGTTTTTCAACAAGCACCATCTGTTGCAATTGGCGGACATAGACTGCCACCACTGCCATATGCCTATAACGGCCTTGAACCCTATATTTCCGAGGAAATCATGAGACTGCATCACACGAAACACCACCAATCCTATGTCGATGGTTTAAACAAAGCTGAAAAAGAATTGGAAAAGGCTCGTAGGCAGGGAGATTTCTCATTGGTAAAGCACTGGTCAAGAGAACTGGCTTTTCATGGATCAGGACACTATCTCCATACGATTTTTTGGGGCAATATGAGCCCGAATGGAGGCGGCAGGCCGAAGGGGGCTTTATTAAAGGGAATAGAAGCATATTTTGGCAGCTTTGAAGCCTTTAAAAACCACTTTACCGAAGCAGCTAAAGCGGTAGAAGGAGTGGGCTGGGCTATTCTCGTCTGGTCGCCGAGAAGCCGCCGTCTGGAAATTCTACAATCAGAGAGGCATATGCTTCTTACGCAATGGGACACGATCCCGCTGCTTGTCTTAGATGTCTGGGAGCACGCCTACTATCTGCAATATAAAAATAACCGTGCTGATTATATACAAAACTGGTGGAAGATCGTGAATTGGAAAAATGTTGAAGATCGTTTCAGCCAAGCAAGTAAATTAAAATGGAAGATGGAGTAAATGAATATCGATTGAAATGTTGAAAAAAGCGATAATTGTTTTTCTTTGAATGTAGAATCTTGTCTCGCATCCGTGTTTAAATGTCTAATATCCTTCGCGCTTTCTCCTTGCAATAAGCTAACACGAGAAAGCCATTCCTTCGTGTTAGCTTTATCCTCGTTCGGAGTGACGGCTTAGTCTTTGTCAACTTCCTGTGTCACTCATCTGTCGTTAGATATAACGCTATATGAGACAGTCTTTTTTGTCATAATGGAATCCTCTTTGCATAGACTTGTACAAACCCATTATTGAGAAGAGGGATTTCTCCATGAATGTAATAAGGCTTTTGCTGGTTTGTATCTTAATTATTTCTACGGTTCTTCTGCAGCCACCGCAGAGAACAGAGGCCGCTGCCTATGCCAGTGCAAGCAGTGCGATATTAATGGAACAGCAATCAGGCAGGGTCCTGTATGAAAAAGAGGCACACAAAAAAAGAAGAATTGCCAGTATTACAAAAATCATGACAGCCATTTTGGCGATAGAGTCGGGAAAATTAGATGAGACTGTCACGGTCAGTTCCGATGCAGTAAAAGCAGAAGGCTCGTCAATCTTTTTAAAATCTGGCGAAAAAATCAAGTTGGAGGATCTTGTCTATGGATTAATGCTGCGTTCTGGAAACGATGCGGCCGTGGCGATTGCCGAGTATGTCGGAGGCAGTCTTAATGGTTTTGTGTATTTAATGAATCAAAAGGCAGAGGAAATCGGCATGAAAAATACAAATTTCGCCAATCCTCATGGACTTGATGACCACGAAAACCACTATTCCACGGCATATGATATGGCGCTGCTAACGAGATACGCAATGACGAACGATACATATAAAAAGATTGCCGGAACGAAGGTTCATCATGCGCCAGATCCAACTGATAAATGGGACAGGGAATGGAAAAACAAAAATCGTCTGCTCACGGAACTGTATGATTACACAACAGGAGGAAAAACGGGTTATACAAAAAGGGCGAAAAGAACACTCGTAACAACAGCATCAAAGGGTGGCCTTGATTTAATAGCGGTCACACTGAACGGTCCGGATGATTGGAATGATCATATTAATATGTATGAACATGGGTTCAAGCACTATGCGCTAGTAAAGGTGTTAAAGAAAGGGACACTGAAGGAGCTAGATGCGGACGAGTTTTACAAGAAAAAGATATACATCAAAAATGATTTTTTTTATCCCATAACAAAGAAGGAACGGGATGACTTTCGAGTGGAGCTTAAGCTGCAGGAGCCAAAGGATGAATGGCGCAGTGAGAAATCGGTACCAGATGTGGTAGGAAAGGCGATCGTGTATTTCGATCATGTGCCAATTAAGGAAGTACCTTTGTTGTTTAAGACAGCAAAAAACAAAGAGGATCGATCCTTTATCGAAATGTTCCGCGACCTCTTTTTCGTTCAAATTGGTGTGAAATCCGATGGTTAATCTAATTTGGGTTTTTCTTGCCGTGACGGGAATTGTCTTCGGCATGGTAAATGGCACAATGGAGGAGGTCAATGCAGCAGTATTTAAAGGAGCAAAAGAGGCTGTTACGTTATGCATCGGGCTGATTAGCGTCCTTGTCTTTTGGCTTGGCATGATGAGGATCGCAGAGGAGGCAGGACTTTTGGCGAAACTATCCGCGCTCTTTCGCCCTTTAGTAAAAAGGATATTCCCGGAGGTACCAGAAAATCATCCGGCAATGGGGTATATTCTTTCCAACATGATGGCTAATCTCTTTGGCCTTGGCAATGCCGCCACGCCGCTTGGGATAAAGGCGATGGAGCAGCTGAAAGAATTAAATGGAGGAAAAAAGGAAGCCAGCCGTTCAATGATCACGTTTTTGGCCGTAAATACATCCAGCATCACACTTATCCCGACAACTGTGATTGCTATCCGCATGAATTACCAAGCGGAATCTCCGACAGATATCGTCGGACCGACCTTCATAGCAACCTGTATTTCCGCTATAGGAGGAATCTTGATCGACCGTTGGTTTCATTATCGCAGAACCCGGAAACGAAAAGGATGATGAAAAATGGAGTTTATATCGATTATTTCCTTATGGTTTATTCCTGTTTTGATTGCTTTCATTTTGCTTTATGGAACCTTTAAGAAGGTGCTCACGTATGAAAGCTTCGTTGAAGGAGGAAAGGAAGGAATCAAAATTGCCTTTGAGATTATTCCTTTTCTGGTTGGGATGCTGGTGGCCATCACGGTATTCCGCGCATCCGGAGCACTGGAATTTTTTATGAAGCTGATCCGGCCGTTTCTTGAGACCGTCGGAGTGCCGGCGGAGATAGCACCGCTGGCGATTATTCGTCCGATTTCAGGAAACGCAGCTCTTGGAATGACAAGTGATTTAATCGCTTCACATGGTCCTGACTCTTATATAGGCAGATTAGCTGCTGTACTTCAGGGAAGCACAGATACTACTTTCTATGTTCTGACCGTTTATTTTGGAGCAGTCGGCATCAAGAAAATGGGAGATGCCTTAAAAGTTGGTCTTTTAGCAGATGTTGTCGGGATTATAGCAGCTATTACTGTTGTTCTGCTGGTCTGGTAAAAAGACAGTATCTGGATGTCAAGTACAAGTACACAAAGATCGGATCCATAACCGAATAGTCCTGTAATGAAAAGCTCTGATAACAGGGCTTTTTGTGTTTGATCCATCTGCTGGCTATTTGAAGATCAAACAAATAGAAAAAAGGTGATAAGGCAGTCTATAACAATTTTTATTTTGAAAACATCGGAACTTATGTCATAATTCAATAGGAGTTATTTGAGAATAATGGAAAAGGGTTCATTGAGGTGATAGAAATGGAAAGACTGCAAAAAGTGATTGCCCATGCCGGCATCGCATCGCGTAGAAAGGCAGAGGAATTGATCCTTGCGGGCAAGGTAACGGTTAATGGCAAAGTGGTAAAGGAATTAGGAGTAAAGGTTTCCTCATCCGATAGGGTAGAAGTCGAAGGAGTTCCTGTAGAAAGCGAGGTTCCCGTTTATTTTCTTTTCTACAAACCGCGCGGGGTCATTTCAAGTGTCAAGGATGAAAAAGGCAGAAAAGCGGTCATTGATTACTTCCCGGAAATTGAACAGCGGATTTATCCGGTCGGCCGTCTCGATTATGATACCTCAGGGCTATTACTGCTGACCAATGATGGGGAATTTGCCAATCTGTTAATGCACCCGCGAAATGAGATTGAGAAGGTCTATATCGCCAAAGTGAAGGGGATTCCGACTCGTGAACAAATAAGAAGCCTTGAGAAGGGGATCGAGCTTGAAGATGGCAAAACGGCTCCGGCTAGGGCAAAGCTGCTTTCATTTGATAAAAGAAAAGGGACGGCCATTATTGAATTGACGATTCATGAGGGCAGAAACCGGCAGGTAAGAAGAATGTTTGAAGCCACTGGTCATCCTGTTTTAAAGCTTCGCCGTGAAAAATATGCCTTTCTCACCTTGCATGGCTTAAAGGCTGGAGAAGCGAGGGAACTGACAACACATGAGGTAAAGCAATTAAGAGCACTTGCACTTTCGAAAAATTCATAGAAGATTCACATTTATTATTAAGGCTAAACAATACGGATATATTGGTAATGTTATAATAGGAGGGAAAAGAGTAAGGGAGAAATATGCAAATAGAGACTGTCCATATTTCAAGAAAGGATGATTTCATTATATAATGAAATCTAAGCACAATAGACGCAGCTTAAGGGGGAGGAATTAAGATGAAAAAAAAGCGTCTCGTTGTCCGTACAATTATTTTGGCCGTACTGCTTGCCGCCGTCGGCTATACGCTATATGCACATTTCACAAAGGATGAGGTGCAAAAGGTAGCAATAGGAGAAAAAGCACCGGATTTTGAATTGGTGGATTTGAATGGGGAAACACACCGCTTGTCTGATTATGAAGGACAAGGGGTATTTCTAAATTTTTGGGGAACCTACTGTAAACCATGTGAGAAAGAAATGCCCTATATAGAGAGCCAGTATAATGTTTTTAAAGATAAGGGAGTTCAGGTAATCGCAGTCAATGTCGGCGAATCGAAATTTGCAGTGTCAAAATTTGTGGAAAGACATCATTTAACTTTTCCAATTGTCATTGACGATGATTCGGAAGTACAGTTTGCTTACGGGATCAACCCGTTGCCGCATACATTCTTAATCGATAAGAACGGCATTGTGATTCAATCTTATACAGGTTCCTTAACTGAAGAAAAGATTGAGCAATTTATGAAAGAAATAAAACCTTGAAAACACGGGGAGATTATAAATGAAAGCGGTAAAATGTGAGTGTGGACATGTTAATCCGCATGGAACAGTACTTTGCGAATCATGCGGTAAGATACTGGAGGCGACAGAAGACAATCAGCAATTAGTGGACATGAGGTATGAGGGCAGTGCCCGTCGTTCTCAGATTTATAATAAAACCATTATTGATAAAATATGGGGCTTTTTCTCGTCTGTTAAAATTGGTGTGACTCTTATTGTCATTACCCTGATTGCATCGGCGCTTGGCACAGTCTTTCCGCAGGAAATGTATATTCCTACGACGATGTTGCCTGCCGAATTTTATAAGGAGCAATATGGCTGGCTTGGCAAACTCTATTATGACCTCGGATTTCATAATCTATACAGCTCTTGGTGGTATTTATTATTAATCGCTTCGATTGGAATATCACTGGTAATCTGCAGTCTAGATCGTGTCGTACCGCTGTATCGTGCTCTGAAGAATCAAAAAGTCACGCGTCATGAGGGATTTCTGAAGCGCCAAAGATTGTTTGGCGTAACAGAGGAGAAGATCGCAGAGGAAGACTTAGAAATTATAAAAGAAAAACTGAAAAAGAAACATTATCGCATCCGGGAGGAAGACAGCAATCTTCTTGCTGAAAAGGGACGTTTTTCCAGATGGGGCCCTTATGTCAATCATATTGGACTCATCATCTTTTTAATCGGGGGGATGCTTCGTTTTATTCCGGGAATGTATGTGGATAAACTGCTATGGATTCGTGAGGGAGAAACAAAGGTCATTCCGGAAACTAACGGAGAATATTATTTGACGAATAATGAATTTATTTTAGATGTATATAATAAGGACAAAGATAATCCTGCCTTTGAAGCGGCGATTGACAATGCTGGAATGGTTCCAAAAAACTATCAATCCAATGTCACTCTGTCGAAAAATGTGGGGAATACGGTTGCTGGACAGGAGAAGCAACTTGAGAAGGTTAAGGATTATGGTATTAAAGTCAATCATCCTTTGAAATTTGAAAGGCTTGCTCTTTATCAATCACAGTATAAGTTGAATGAGCTAAGTAAAATGACGTTTGCTCTGACAAACAAGGCAACAAGTGAAGAATATGGTATGATTACGATCGACCTGGATAATCCTGAATCCAAATATAAGCTGGGAGAAAACTACTCAATTGAAATGATCAGTTATTATCCGGATGTGCAATTTAATAAGGAAGGGGAACCGACTACGATTTCCAAGGTTCCAAATAATCCGGCCTTTATTTTTCGCATGGTGACACCGGATAAACCGGATGGGGAAGTCAGTTTTGTAGCAATTCGCCAGACTCTTGAACCATATGGTGATAACCAGTACAAAATGCAGTTTAAAGGTGTCGAAACGAGACATGTCTCAGGTTTGACCGTCAGAAAGGATATGACACTGGGTGTTTTGATATTCGGCGGTATCATCTTTATGATTGGAGTTGTACAAGGCGCCTATTGGAACCACAGGCGGATTTGGATTCGCAGGATGAATGGGGAAGTCTGGGTTGCCGGCCATACAAATAAAAACTGGTATGGCTTAAAGCGTGAAATCACCTGGATTTTAGCCGGAACCGGAGTTAAAGAGCCGCAAGATCAATTAGAAACAGAAAAGAACAGTTAAGGGGGATACTTGGTTGGTTAGCCTTAGCAGTAATTTATTATATACAGCCTTTATTCTTTATTTAATTGCAGTGCTGATCTTTGGTGGTGCGATTAGACAAAAGAAGGGGATACAGTACAGTAACTCAGGACTTAACGCGTGGTCAAAAACAGGAATAACGATCACAATCATTGGATTTATTGCACAGTTAGGCTATTTTGTTACCCGCTGGATCGCAGCGGGACATGCTCCTGTAAGTAATCTATTTGAATTCACAACCTTTTTCGGCATGTCACTCGTAGGGGCTTTTATTGTCATCTTTTTTATTTATAAAACACCGGTTCTCGGGTTATTTACCTTGCCGATAGCCCTCTTGATCATTGCCTATGCCAGTATGTTTTCACGGGATATCTCTCCGTTGATACCATCACTGCAAAGTGACTGGCTGCATATTCATGTAACAACCGCTGCGCTCGGTCAAGCTATTTTAGCAATCAGCTTTGGAGCATCTTTAATCTATCTTGTTAAATCAATCGATCAAACGATAAAAAGCAAAAAGACCGCTTGGCTGGAATTCATTATGTTTGCTTTGGTCTGTACCGTAGGATTTATCTTGGTCACAAGCACCTTCGCCATTATGGATTATAAAGCTGATTTTAATTGGATCGACAAGAACGATAATCCTTCCGAGATCCAGTATGTAATGCCGGCTTTAATTGGGCCAAATGAGGGAGAACTCTTAACGAAAGGGAAATTTGAACCTTTACTAGAGGTGCCCGGCATTATAAATGCCAAAAAATTAAATACGGTCGTTTGGTCAGTCGGAGTCGGTTTGATTCTGTATGCACTGATCAGGCTTATTTTCAAAAAACGAATCGGGGAACTATTAAAACCCCTTGTTAAAAATGTCAATCTCGATTTGGTTGATGAAATCAGCTATCGTTCTGTCCTTATCGGCTTCCCTGTCTATACTCTGGGTGCATTAGTATTTGCGATGATTTGGGCGCAGATTGCCTGGACCCGTTTTTGGGGCTGGGATCCCAAAGAGGTGTGGGCATTAATTACTTGGCTTTTCTATGCCGCATTTCTGCATCTGCGTCTGGCAAAAGGCTGGCATGGTGAAAAATCTGCCTGGCTGGCCGTAATCGGTTTTGCCATTATGATATTTAATTTGATTTTTGTGAATTTAGTCATTGCTGGATTACACTCATACGCCGGCTAATTGGTTCCTTTAGACCTGCACAAGTGTGCAGGCCTTTTGTCAAGTTGACATCATTCTTTAATAGAAGATTTACTAGGAAAGTTCTAGTAAAATGGTTTGTTATTTTGCTAAAATATCTACTAGGAGGCTAGATATTATGGACAACGAAGTAAAAGTATTAGTGGTAGATGATGAAGAAAGAATCAGACGCTTATTAAAGATGTACTTAGAAAGGGAAGGATACATAATTGAAGAGGCTGAAGATGGGAATGAAGCGCTGGCAAAAGCACTGGCCAATGATTATGACGTTATCCTTTTGGATTTGATGATGCCAGGCAAGGACGGCATTGAGGTATGCCGTGAGCTGCGCGAGAAAAAGGCAACTCCTGTTGTGATGCTAACCGCAAAAGGTGAAGAAGTGAACCGGGTGCAAGGATTTGAAGTAGGCACCGATGATTATATAGTAAAGCCATTTAGTCCGCGCGAGGTGGTGCTTCGTGTTAAAGCCCTTTTGCGCCGTTCTTCCAAGACAAGCTTTTTACAGACGGAAACAACAACGAAGGATGTCATTGTATTCCCTCACCTGACCATTGATAATGATGCCCACCGTGTTTTGGCAGATGGGAAAGAAGTGAGCCTGACACCGAAGGAATATGAATTGCTGTTCTTCCTTGCCAAATCTCCTGATAAAGTATTCGATCGGGAACAACTGTTAAAAGAAGTTTGGCATTATGAGTTTTTCGGTGATCTTCGCACCGTTGATACCCATGTGAAACGACTGCGTGAGAAATTAAATAAAGTTTCGGAATCAGCTGCCAAAATGATTATTACTGTTTGGGGAGTCGGCTATAAATTTGAGGTAATCAATGAATGATGTTTTGGCGCAGTGTAGTTGTTAAACTCTGGTTTACCATTCTTCTGCTTGTATCGTTTATTCTTTTTATCGTTTCGATCACAATCCTCGAATTTCTGCAAAATAATGCACAGTCAGAAAATGAGAAGGCCTTGCAGGGGACTGCAGAAAAGATTGCAAACATTGTAGAAGGACATGAAATGGATACCGCTTTGGAAATTTCCTGGGAGTTAATTGATGAGGTTTCCAATGTTTCAATCATGCTTAGCCCAGAGGAATCGTATGCTTCTCCACCTAAGAGGAATACGGCAGAACTTCCAATATCTTATTTTATTGAGGATAAAGAACTGTCAAAAGTATTTAAACAAGGCACGACAAAAAAGGTCGTCGATACGTTTGAAGATGAAGGTACGAATGGAGAAGCGCTAAAGCTGTTAATTATCGGCGTTCCGTTTTCCTTGAAAAATGGCGAAACCGGAGCTGTCTATATTTATCAGTCCTTAAGTGCAGGCGAAGAAACGACTAGGGAAACGACAAAATTTATCCTGTTGGCAGCAGGCGTAGCGATCATTTTAACCACCTTCTTTGCCTTCTTTTTATCGACCCGCATTAATGCTCCATTAAGGAAGATGAAGGAAGCGGCATTTGAAGTAGCAAGGGGAAAATTTGATACGAAGGTTCCGATCTTAACGAAAGATGAAATTGGTGAACTGGCAACTGCATTTAATCAGATGGGAAGGCAGCTGAAATTTAATCTTAATGCTTTGAATCAGGAAAAAGAACTGCTCTCTAGCATCTTAAGCGGAATGGTGGACGGGGTTATCACGTTTAACCAGGATGGCATTATTTTAATCACGAATCCGCCAGCCGAAATCTTTCTGCAAAACTGGTATTTTGAAATGAAAAACCAGGAAAATAATGTGGAGGCAGTTCCATCAAAAGTTATGGAGCTATTTGAGCAGGCGGTCAGCACGGAAAAAGAACAAGTTGGAGAAATATCACTGCAAGGCCATCACTGGGTGATGATAGTTAGTCCGCTGTATAGCCACGAGACGATTCGCGGGGCCGTTGCTGTTGTCAGGGATATGACCGAGGAACGGAAGCTGGATAAGATGAGAAGTGATTTTATCGCCAATGTTTCTCATGAGCTACGCACACCTATTGCTATGCTGCAGGGCTACAGCGAGGCCATTGTCGATGATATTGCTCAGACGAACGAAGAGAAGAAAGAAATGGCATCCGTTATTTACGATGAATCGTTGAGAATAGGCCGCCTTGTCAATGAACTGCTTGACTTGGCCAGAATGGAGTCGGGCTATTTCAATCTCTCGATTCATGAAGTAGAATTACAGCCATTTTTACAAAGGGTTACGCGGAAGTTTCAAGGCCTGTCCAAAGAGAAGGCAGTTTCCGTCACTTACGAAAGTGCTGTGAAGGAGGAGTTCTTTACCTTTGATGCAGACCGCATTGAACAGGTATTAACCAATCTGATCGATAACGCGATCCGTCATACCTCTGAGGGAGGGGCAGTTACCCTGGCGGTGAAAGGGCAGGAAAAGGGCCTATATTTCTCCGTAACAGATACAGGATCGGGTATCCCTGAAGAAGATCTCCCGTTTGTCTTTGAACGATTTTATAAGGCGGATAAAGCAAGAACGCGCGGAAGGTCCGGTACCGGACTCGGACTCGCGATTGCCAAAAATATTGTTGAAGCACACAAAGGTAGTATTAATGTGCAAAGCAAGCTTGGGGAAGGAACAACATTTTCCTTTTTTCTGCCGCGCAATACAGTAAACAGTCTAGTAGACTAACAAATAAACGCATGCATATCATGGTTCAGGGGACTGTTCCATAAGGTGTCAGGCGTCCACAATTGATCTATATCCCGTGCAGAGCGATGCATAGTGATGTAAGATCCTGGATTGTGGTCCCTGACACCTTTTCTTTCGGAACAGCTCCTTTTTCTGTATTTCGAAGTATAAAATATATCCATTTGATCCATTCTAGTAAATGTGTTTTTTATCCATAACCAAAAATGTAAAGGTGTTGATTGCAGCTCTTTTGTACACGCAGGTCCGTTCTAATCCCATCTGGACATTCATAGTGTGAAAAGAGGTACAAGAACAAGGAGGAAAAAAATGCAGGATTATTTACGCCGTTTTTTAATTGCAGGAATTATGGCTGTCTGTGTCGGATTATTGTTCCTAGGAGTTAAGAACGTTCAGGCAGAAACAATTCCGCTGCAGGATATTACATCCCAATGGATGTGGCCTTCCGAAGGAGTCTTATCAGATTCCTTTGGAACAAGAAACGGAGAACATAAGGGCATTGATATTGCCGGACCTATCGGTACCCCTGTATATGCAGTTGATAAGGGAACCGTCACCAAATCGTATTATTCTGATACTTACGGACATGTTGTATTTGTGAAACATGACTACGGTATGGAAACGATATATGCTCATTTACAGGAAAGAGCAGTTCAGGAAGGGCAGCACGTTGGGCAGGGTGAAGTGATTGGGAAAATGGGCAATACAGGTGATTCGTCTGGCGTTCATTTACATTTTGAAGTACATATGAAAGAATGGACCTTTGATAAGAAGAATGCGGTCAACCCGATGACCGCATTAGGATTTGTAGAGATTGGACAAGCTGTTGCTGCGGTACGGCACGGGGAACATGAAGGGGCAGTAGAAACATCAACCAGACTCCTTTCTTCTGAGCGCTTCGTGGGAAGTGAACAGAACTCTTTGCCGTCAGACAGTAGAACGGAAACGGCAGGGGAAAAGTATATCGTGCAGCAAGGAGACACCCTATGGTCGATTGCCCGGATGCACAGCACAACCGTTCAGTCACTGCAAAACCAGAATGGATTGCAGAATGAAGCCATTTTTATCGGACAGGTACTTGTGATTCCGATGAGCTCGGCTTCGGTATATATTGTGCAGAAGGGAGATACCCTGGCGAGCATAGCGCGAAAAAATCATATCAGCATTACAGAATTATCCGCCATGAATGGGTTAAAACATGACTTAATAAAACCGCAGCAAAGGCTAGTATTAAAAAAATGACAGAATATTACAATCAAAGTTGTGACTAAAATACTACAAATAGGAATATTATTTATAGTGTTTTTTGTTTAAAACAGTTCACATGAAAAGAAAGCTTATGTATAATGAAATTATAAAAATACGATCTATCTTCGGGGCTGGGTGAAAATCCCGACCGGCGGTGATGAGGCATCGTGCCTCTTAGCCCGCGAGCTTGGTTAACAAGCAGGATTTGGTGCAATTCCAAAGCCGACAGTATAGTCTGGATGGGAGAAGATGGAGGTTTGGCGCGTTCTTGAAATTATGAGCGTTTATTGTGCAATCCTTCTATTAAAAATTCTCCCTCAAGTTGGTTAAACTTGAGGTTTTTTAATGAAATTTATTGGATGGATTCGGGGCTGAACTTCCCTTCTTAGGTGAGATGGATCCTAGAAAGGGAGAGTAAGTAGTATGAAGAAAAATAAAGTAAAGATGTTAGTTTCCATTGCAGTGCTGAGCAGTATATCTTACATTTTAATGTTTTTGAATTTTCCTATTCCGCCATTTCCAGTCTTTTTGCAGATTGATTTCAGTGACCTGCCTGCGTTAGTAGGGGCTTTGATTTTTGGACCAGTGGCTGGGATTCTGGTAGAATTGTTTAAAAATATTCTCGATTATTTTATGACTGGTAGCGAAACAGGGATTCCTATCGGACACATGGCCAATTTCATTGCCGGAATCGTATTTATTCTTCCAGTCTATTTTATTTATAATAAATTAAGAACGAAAAAAGGAATGATGTTTGCCCTTGTTACTAGTTCTATCTTAATGTCTCTCATCATGAGTGTCCTTAATTATTTTGTTCTGCTGCCAGCGTATTCCTTTTTCTTAAACATGTCTGCGATGAACGGTACGGAAATGCGACAATCTATCGTAACAGGCATTCTGCCTTTTAATATCATTAAAGGTTTCATTATGTCAGTGGTCTTTATGCTTTTATTTACAAAATTGCGTCCATGGTTAAACAAAAAAGCCTCGCTGCAAATAAACGAAGCAGACTATACCAGCCTTTACAAATAAAAACAAACAGAAGAAGCTATCCCAAAAGCAACGGTGTCAGGCGCCACAATCTAGTATCTCAAATCACTTTGCATCAATCTGCAGGGGATATAGATACTTGATGGATGCCTGACACTTTTTGGGATAGCTTCTTTCTATCTGTCCGGGTGCGGCACTAGAGGGAAAAGAAAAGAGACCCGCCATATTCGG
>NZ_CAMLDX010000033.1 GCF_946478885.1 uncultured Bacillus sp.
TAGATTGAACTTTCAACTGCCTTTATTAAATATTGGACTTTTTCAGTGGCCTCCAGTGATGAGGGATGGTTTTTTTACAGTTTATTTATCGCTGAAGCGTTTGCCGGCTACAGCATAATGGTTTTTTGTCATTTCTTCAATAAAGATTGTGATGTTTTCAACGGGGGCCCCTGTTGTTTCGCTTACGGCTTCTGTTACTTTTTCTACAAGCGCTTTCTTTTGTTCCTCAGTTCTGCCTTCTAACATTTTTACAGTCACATATGGCATACGAATCTCTCCTGTGCTATGTATAGTATATTTCTTGGGATGAAAGACTCCCAAGCTTAGCTTAAGTTTTTCATAATTATTTTTAATATGCAAGTAGAAAAAGGGAAAAGTTGCCCAGGAATAGGCTGGAGGGGCTTTTTCCGCTTGAACACCGTGGCGTTTACTTCTTGAAAAATGAAGCAGCTTCATTTTTCACTTTAGCATGGTGATCATGTATACTTTAAAAAAGAGTTGACAAAGGAGGTTTTGCGGTGTGGAGAATCCTATTGAACAATTTTTGGCTTATCCTTTGGAGAAATTGCCTTATGTGGCGTTAACCCTTATCATTGCCTTCAGTGTGCACGAATTTGCTCATGCGTTTACAGCTTGGAGATTCGGCGATGGAACGGCGAAAAAGCAGGGAAGGCTCACATTAAATCCAGTGCGTCATTTAGATCCGATTGGGACGCTTTTGATTTTTATTGCCGGCTTTGGCTGGGCTCGCCCTGTTCCAGTTAACCGCTTTTTCTTTAAACGGCCGCGGCTTGCTGGAGTGACGGTATCCTTTGCCGGGCCGTTCAGCAATTTAGTGCTGGCATCGCTTGCCTATCTCCTATGGTACGGCTTGGCTGCATTTGATCTCACGATGACGCTGCCCGGGTTTGTTCAAGATTTTCTTGATGTATTTATTCAATTGAACTTAGTCCTGTTTATTTTTAATTTGCTGCCGCTGCCCCCGCTTGACGGATACCGAATTGTCGAGGATTTGGTTCCGTCTGATTGGCGAGCAAGAATGACACAATATGAGCAATACGGGTTGCTGATCTTTTTGATTCTCGTCATCACGCCGCTTGATCGATATACGATTCAGCCAATTTTTAATGTCGTACTCCCGTGGGTGATTACCGGGTTGAATGACTTTTTTTACGGGCTGTTTTTCTAGCGTATGATAAAAGGCTGTGGGTGGATGTGACTTGCTTCTTCGGAGGGGAGCCGGTGCATTCTTGGAAATTAGGCCGCCTAGAGGGTATTCGGAACCATTTCGCAAGGGATTAGGCGGTTTGTGGGAGACGGAATTTTTTTAAAAGAAAGGGGTATGGAAGTGAAGGAAAAAAAGAAGCTGGAGTTTAATATTATCAAGAATGATTCGCTAGATGGACATAAGGGGTTTGGCAAGGGAGTGCTTAGTCTGGATCATGTGTCGCCTGTCTTCGTTGATATTGAGCGGGGCGAGGCATTCATTGATATTGGTGCTATGCATGGGCGGAGTACGGTGGAAAAAGGGATTAAATTTCTTCCGAATAAAGAGGAGGTTCCGAATGGACAACCGTATTGGCTTGTGTGGGTGACGGTGGATCGAGAAGAGGCTGGGGCCTATTATGCGGGTGTGACGGCGTGCGAGATGACCGTAGACCGCGAGGCGCGCCGTGGCTATAAGTCACTTCCGGAGCATGTGAACCGAATGGATAAATCGATCAAGCGCCATATTATTGTGGACCATATGGATCATAAATCCAAGGCTATTTTACGTGAATTTCTGCAAAGGCATAATGCAGATATGTGGGACCGCTCGGCGGACCAACTAAAACAAGCCTTGCAGGTATAAAAATTAGGCAACCCAAGCCAATTGAGCAAAGGTTGCCTAATTAATGATTCCCATAGTGTCTTATTGGTACGGACAAATGTCCATTTTTGGTGCCTGACACCGTTAGGACCACGGGAGGATTTTTTTGTACCATGGGTTTTGCTGTTTTTCTTTTGTTTTTGGTCTATGATTGTCCTTCTGGTTTGTCAGGTGATCGGTACAGTATTCGGTTGGTTCAGTGCCTTTGGCGAAGTAGGTGAAGCGTTTGACGGGACAGTCTTCGGTTGCCAGTTTTCCGTTTTCCGGATTAATATAGACGCCGACCGTTCCCTTTGGCGCTTTGAATGAGTTCGTGCTTGTTCCTTCCAATGCCTTTTCCATAAATTGAATCCAGATGTTTTTCGCATAGGTTTTGTCGCTTGTCAGCTCGATTGTTTGTCCGTTATCATAGCCTGTCCAGACAGCTGAGACGAGGCGCGGCGAAAAGCCGATCATCCAGCTGTCTGAATTGGTGGATCCTGATTTTCCTGCATAGGTTCGAGTCATATCGTTGACGATCGTGCTGCCGGTTACGCCTGCGTAGCCGTTCAGCTTTTTGTCGAACATACCGGTCATCATATGAGTCATGACGAAGGCTAGATCCGGGCGCAGGACCTTTTCGGATTCTGTTTCCTGCTCGTATATGACATCACCCTTATGATTTTCCACCCGCTTAATCATCACAGGAGTGACTCTTTGTCCGGCGTTGGCAAGCAAGCTGTAGGCATTTGCCATTTCAATGACCTTTACCCCGGATGTACCGAGGGCAAGGGAGGGCACCTGTTCCATTTCCGATTTAATACCGAAGCGCTTTGCGGTCTTCACCAGTATATCCTCCCCAAGGAATAGATGGGTTTTGACAGCATATACGTTGTCTGATACTGCAAGGGCCTGGGCCATTGTAATATCATCGTTCGCATATTTATTATTAAAATTATGCGGTGTATACTCTGTGCGGTTATCATCAAAATAGAAGGTCGTCTCCTCGCTGCGCATCTCAGTAGACGGTGTAAAGCCCTGTTCAAGCGCGGCATAATAGAGCAGCGGCTTAATCGTTGAACCCGGCTGGCGGACGGCCTGAGTAGCCCGGTTGAACGGACTTTCCTCATAATTACGCCCCCCGACAAGTGCCTTCACATACCCGGTTTTCGGGTCCATGGCGACAAACCCGACCTGAATGTCCGACTCCTTGTCGACGAAGGTTTCGACCGTCTTTTCGGCAATTTCCTGCTGTTTTAAATTGAGGGTGGTGTATATTTTTAATCCGCCAAGCTCAATGGTCCGCTCATCGAGCCGCAGGTCATATTTTAATGCCTGTCTGACTGCATCCTGAAAGTACGGTGCTGTGACCAGTGTCTTGTGCGGATGCTTCCCAATAATAGCCAGCTCCTCTTTTTCCGCTTGTTTGGCTGCCTCCTTTGTGATTTCTCCGTTTTTCGCCATTGATGCCAAGATCGTTTTCTGGCGCTGTTTTGCTTTTTCCATTGATGCTAACGGAGAATAAATGCCCGGACCCTTGGGAATGCCTGCAAGCATAGATGCCTCTGCCAGGGACAGCTCGGATGCATTTTTCCCAAAGTAAAACTGGCTTGCTGCCTGGACCCCATATGCACCATATCCATAATAGATCGTGTTTAAATAACCTTCGAGGATTTCCTCCTTCGAATAGTTCATTTCAAGGCGAATCGTATAGAACGCCTCGTTCAATTTCCGTCCCCAAGTCTTTTCATACTTAAGAAAAAGATTGCGTGCATACTGCTGGCTTATCGTACTTGCCCCTTGCACTTTGGCCATTGCTTTAATATCAGCAAGGGCAGCGCCGGCAATCCGTTTATAATCAAAGCCATGATGCTCGTAAAAATTGCGATCCTCAATCGAGATGGAGGCATCGATGAGGAAGGGACTGATCTCATCCAAATTGACCCAGTAGCGCTTTTGTCCGCTGTGGCTTTCCCCGATGACGCTGCCGTCGTCGGCATAAATCAGGGTAGACTGGGGAACTGAGAGCGGTGGAGGACCGAGTATTTTTGCATATGTTATGATACCGATAAACAAACACAGCATAATCGTCAGGGCAATTATGCCGATAATAATCAATGCACGCAGATATTTCATTGTTCTGCGGAACCGGTGATTCGTTACAATTTCCACTATACCTCACCCCCGTTTTAGTTCAATGTTCATCGCTGTTACTCACTCATTAATAATCAGGATCAGTATAGGGAAAATTTTTGTTTTTTAAACACTCTCAGGGAAGTAAACTCACTTTTGGCTTTTCAATTGGGGCGGATTCTACTATAATTTTTCTGTTGTTTGCTTATGAGAAATGAAGGAAATAGTAAGATTGACTGAGCAATTTGGTTAGAACAAGGATAGAAAGCAGTGGCCGGGTCTCGGCTTTCAATTTTGTAAAACGGCAGAATGAACTTCTGCCAGGATTAGGGGGATGAATCATGCGTTTTGATGAAGCGTATTCAGGTAATGTATTTATTAAGAGCCATCCGGTTTACGAGGAGAGCTCTATTGTGATTTATGGAATGCCGATGGACTGGACGGTCAGCTATCGTCCGGGTTCACGGTTCGGTCCGGGTCGGATTCGCGAAGTTTCAATCGGAATTGAGGAGTACAGCCCGTATTTAGACAAGGATTTAGCCGATTATCGCTATTTTGATGCAGGAGATATTCCCCTGCCTTTTGGTAATGCACAGAAGAGCCTTAATCTGATCGAGGAGTTTGTTGATAAGGTTTTGGCCGACGGGAAATTTCCGCTTGGTATGGGCGGCGAGCATCTAGTTACATGGCCGGTGATTAAGGCGGTTTATAAAAAATATCCCGATCTAGCGATCATTCATATGGATGCCCATACTGATTTACGGGAGCATTTTGAGGGGGAAGAGTTGTCTCATTCAACACCGATTCGCAAGGCAGCCGGTTTAATCGGACCGACCAATGTATATTCATTCGGGATCCGCTCCGGTATGAAAGAGGAATTTGAGTGGGCGAAGGAGGTAGGGCTGAGTATATTTAAATATGATGTACATAAGCCGCTTCAGGAGGTCCTGCCGAAACTAGCCGGTCGTCCTGTGTATGTCACGATTGATATTGATGTATTAGATCCAGCCCATGCACCAGGCACGGGAACGGTTGACTGCGGTGGCATTACGTCAAGAGAACTGTTGGCTTCTATCCATGAAATTGCCCATTCAGAAGTCAATGTGGTTGGAGCTGACCTTGTGGAGGTAGCGCCTGTTTATGACCACTCTGAGCAAACTGTGAACACCGCGAGCAAGCTGCTGCGGGAAATGCTCCTTAGCTTTGCCGCAAAATAATACAGCCATCCTGCTAAGGGCGGCAAAGTGCTGCCCTTCCTGCTACACATGTTGTGTCCCTCTGTAACGGACAAATGTCCTTTTTCGGTGCCTGACACCGCATTTATATAAAAATCTGTATCTTTTTCCGGCATTGCTTGAAACAAGCGGATAAAAAATTTATACTAATAAGGTTATACGATATGGAATGGATTAAAGGTTTTTCTCAAGAGAGAGCGCTAATATGCATAAATATGACTGGCCATAAGCGGAGAAGCAACATGCCGCTAAAAGGAGGTCTTCTTTATATGTTCAGAAAAGGGGTGCGATCGTTGCCATCTCATTCAGCAGGGCTAATGCCTGTCAAAATTTCAGTGAAAACGACGATTCGGGACGGTCAGGCACAGGAATCGTATGAACTTATTACATTTGGCGAATTGATTAGAAAGTCTCGCTCCTTTTATCTCCGCTATGAAGAGATTTTAGAAGAAGAAAGCATTCAAACGACAGTGAAAATATCTGAAGGAGAAGGTTCGATTTTACGCAATGGAGCCGTTAAAATGCGCCTTTTGTTTCAGCAAAATAAATCCTTAACCGGCAGCTATGAAACACCGTACGGTACACTTGAAATCAAAACAAAAACAAGCAAAATCAGCCATAAGTTTGACGAGAAAGAACATAAAGGTGAAATTGACCTATTGTATGATTTGAGAATGCAGGGAATGGACGCAGGTATATTTCATTTACAGATATCATTTGAGGAGGAAAAAAATGAATATTGTGGAGCAGGTAAAAAGTAAATTAAAGGAGGAAATTGCCGCTGCGGTTGTTAAAGCAGGGTTAGCCGCAATCGAGCAGCTTCCTAATGTAATTTTGGAAATCCCAAAGGATAAAGCAAACGGGGACTATTCCACGAATATGGCGATGCAGCTAGCGAGAATAGCAAAAAAGGCTCCGCGTATCATCGCCGAGGAGCTGGTTGACCATTTTGATAAATCAAAGGCATCGATTGAAAAGATTGAGGTGGCTGGTCCCGGATTTATTAATTTTTACATGAATAATAGCTATTTGACGGATCTAATTCCGGCGATTTTAGAGGCTGGGGACAAATACGGAGAAACCACCGTTGGCGGCGGGCAAAAAATCCAGGTTGAGTTTGTATCAGCCAATCCAACAGGCGACCTGCATCTGGGCCATGCCAGGGGAGCCGCTGTCGGGGACTCACTGTGCAATATTTTAGCTTGTGCCGGCTATGATGTGTCTCGTGAGTATTATATTAATGATGCCGGAAACCAAATTAACAACCTGGCGCTTTCGGTGGAGGCGCGTTATTTCCAGGCGCTTGGCATGGACAAAGCCATGCCGGAAGACGGGTATCACGGCGAAGATATCATTAGCATCGGGAAACAGTTGGCTAAAGAAGTGGGCGACACGTTAGTCAATATGGACGAAAAGGAACGCTTTGCCAAATTTCGTGAGTATGGAATGAAACAAGAATTGGCGAAGCTGAAGAAGGATTTAGAGGATTTCCGTGTTGGTTTTGATGTATGGTATTCGGAAACCTCATTATATAACAACAGCAAAATCGATGATGCCTTGGCAGATTTAAAGAAAAATGGCTATATTTATGAGCAGGACGGTGCCACTTGGTTCCGCTCCACTGATTTCGATGATGATAAAGACCGCGTGCTGATTAAGCACGATGGTTCCTATACGTATTTAACGCCGGATATTGCTTACCATCGCGATAAACTTGAGCGCGGCTTTGAAAAATTAATCAATATTTGGGGTGCGGATCACCACGGTTACATTCCGCGGATGAAGGCAGCGATTCAAGCATTGGGCTATGATGGAGATACCCTTGAAGTGGAAATCATTCAACTTGTACACTTATACAAAAACGGCGAGAAAATGAAAATGAGCAAACGGACAGGTAAAGCCGTAACGATGAGGGATCTCGTTGATGAGGTCGGCCTTGATGCAACCCGTTACTTCTTTGCCATGAGAAGTGCGGACACCCATATGGATTTCGACCTTGATTTAGCGGTATCGCAATCAAATGAAAATCCGGTTTATTATGCACAATATGCCCACGCCCGGATTTGCAGCATCCTGCGCCAGGCAGAAGAAAAGAATATGACGGTGAATGCCGGCGTTGATTTCTCATATATCAGTGCGGAAAAGGAAATCGATGTTCTGAAAAAATTAGGGGAATTTCCGCAGGCGATTGGCGAAGCGGCACAGAAGAGAACGCCGCATCGCGTTACGAATTATATCTTTGAACTGGCTTCTGCATTCCATAGCTTCTACAATGCAGAAAAGGTGCTGGATGATGAACAGCCAGAGAAAACAGCAGCCCGCCTTGCCTTAATTAAAACTGTACAAATTACGCTGAAAAATGCCTTGGCACTAATAGGTGTATCAGCCCCAGAAAAAATGTAATGACGAAAGCCTCCTTTGGGAGGCTTTTTTGATCGGACGGAAGGTGTGGGAAGGAATGCGGCTTTTGAGTAAGGAAAAAGGTTCATACTGTTATCCGATTAGATGAAGCTTGAGCAAATTCTCGAAAGAAAGGCATATATAAGCAAGGGCTCCGTACTTATCTCCAAATAGTTATAGGAAAATACTCACTTTCACATCACTTTTAAAACATCCAAAGACCTATTAAACACAATAGAGAACTCCTATATTTATGAATAGTTTTTCCTTTTTAAATACAATAAATAATGTGACTATTTTCATATTTGTCTAGTATAATAGACAGTGAAATGGTGTCTAAGCTTACAATGGGGAATTTGGTTTGTAACAAGCAAAACAGGGGAGGAGCAAAATGAAAAAGAGTATTACATGGCAGCTAGGGGTAATTTTGGTAATGATTATTTTTGTTGCGATGATCATTACTTCACTTTCAAACTACTTATCAGACTATCAAAAAACGTATGAAGCGGCCGGTATCGAAGCGGTCGGTTGTGCCAATATCACGACGGGACTCATTGATCCGTTGGATATTGAAGCATTGCTCAAAGGAGACAAGAAGTTCTTGGATCATGTAGAGGAATCGTTGAATTGGACAACAGAGCATAAGAAGATTTTTGAGGATCAATACCTGTTGTCGCTTGACGGGGTGATTTTGGCAACGGATGACGGCCTAAAGCATCAGGGGTTCGAGGCTGGTGATAAGTTCTATATTGACCAGGAAGTTATGGAAAAGATTCAGGAGACCAAGCATCCACAGTATTCAGAGATTTATGAATATGGCGGGATGAAGCGTTTAACCGGATACGCTCCGATTTTTAAAGATCATGACCCAAACAAAGAGATTATCGCGATTAATGCGATTGATTTTGATGCGACAATCATCAGTGACAGAACATGGAAATCCGTACAAGGTAGCTTCCTGTTTGGCATTTTACCAATGGCGGCAGCATGTGCCATTACCATTTGGATTATTAGAAGAAAAACTAAATCGATTTCGACATTAATTCAGTATTCCAAGGAAATTGCAGCAGGAAATTTAGGAGTAGATAATATCACTGTAAAAAATAAAGATGAGATTGGCGACCTGGCAGACACATTGAATGAAATGAAAACGAATCTTCGTGAACTAATTAATCAAGTGAGCTTCAGTGCTGAGCAGGTGGCGGCTTCCTCAGAAGAATTGACGGCAAATGCTGAACAGTCCAGCCATGCAACAGAACAAATTTCAGTGGTAATGAACCAGATGGCTGCAGATGTGGATAAGCAGGTACAAAATATTGCGGAAATGTACCATACTGTCAATGAAATGTCAGAGGGGGTGCAGCAGGTCGCTCATAGTGCCCGGAATGTGTCTGAAACAGCGGTAGAGGCCTCAGGGAAGGCATCGGAGGGAGAAAGGGCGGTTCAAACGGCAGTCCAGCAAATGAAGTCGATTAACGATTCGGTAGAAGGATTATCGGCCGTGATTATTGGATTAGGAGAGCGTTCGCAGGAGATCAGCCACATAACCGGTGTCATTACAGGAATTGCGGATCAGACCAATCTTCTGGCTTTAAATGCCGCTATTGAAGCAGCTCGGGCAGGTGAAAACGGCCGCGGATTTGCGGTGGTGGCGGATGAGGTTCGAAAGCTGGCAGAGCTGTCGGCTCAATCTGCGAAAGAGATTTCCGAATTAATTACAACCACACAGGAAGAGACGAATAAGGCAATTAAATCGATGGAATTTGCCACCAAGGCAGTATCGGAAGGGATCGGCGTCGTCGATTCGGCGGGAAATTCCTTCATGCAGATTCAGCACTCTGTTGAAGAGGTTACACAACAAATCAAGGAAGTGTCAACAGCATCCCAGCATATGGCAGAGGCGTCCCAGCATATGGTGAAGTCGGTGCAGCTTATTACCGAGGTGGCAGAAGCATCATCATCCAGCGTCCAAATCGTTTCGGCTTCTACGGAAGAGCAGCTGGCATCGACTGAGGAAATCTCAGACGCAGCCAACTATCTGGCCAAGATGGCAGAGGGGTTGCAGCAGCTTATTAATCGTTTTAAGCTATAAATGAGAAGGCTTATCTTACAAGGTGTCAGGCACCAAATTTGCGGTGCCTGACACCTTTGCTTTTTGGAACATCTCCTTTTTGTGTTTCGCACCGCCGGATGTTTGTGATCATACACCGCTAGGAGATTGCCTCGATAGCAAACTGAGTCGGGTTGCTTCTGCAGATGATAAGTCCGCACGGAAGAACTTGCTGCGGTGCTCGGGAAAATTTTTGCATTGAATGGACCTATCATGAAGCCTTTAAGTAGCCTGCAGTACCTTGATGGTTTTCGGTGAACATTTGGAAAATACCGGAACCGTCTCCTCCTATTCACAGGAAAAGGGAGATGGAGGCGGCGATGAGTTCTTTTGTGAATTGCCATGGATTTGTGCTTTTTATGTCGTTTAGTGTGACGGCGGTGCTATCGGATTTGTCTTGTTTGAATACATCGAGAACCTGTTCAATATACGCCTTGTCACTGGAAAAACAGTTGATCTCTAGATTCAGGTAAAAGCTCCGTTTGTCAAAATTAGCCGTTCCGACATCACAGGCTTCGTCATCGATCATGAATACTTTAGAATGATAGAATCCTTTTTGGTATTGATACACCTTTGCTCCCAAGGGAATAATCCTCCGTAAATAACGGTAGGAAGCCTCCTGTACCAAGGGATGATCGGAGGTACCGGGAACGAGAATTTCCAGTTTTACACCCCTTTTTACGGCATCCAGTAGATCGCGAAAGGCCTTTTTTCCGGGAATAAAATAAGGCGTTCCGATACGGATGGAGCGCTTTGCATTTTGGATCATTCTAGAAAAAGTCTCCTCAAGATGGATGCCCTCTGTCGGGAAAATTTCATGGCAGTATTTGCCTTTTTCCAATGCGGGGAAGTAGGTACCCTGCTCCTGGATATGCAGCTTGGCATCACGCTGCCAATCATGAAGGAAGCAGGATTGTAAATCCTGAACCCCTTCGCCTGTAAATTTCAAATGATAGTCGCGCCATGGGCTTAGCTTCGGATCCAGATGAATGTATTCCTTCCCGATATTAAAACCGCCAAGATAGCCTAATTTGCCGTCGATGATAGTAATTTTCCGATGGTTTCGCACCTGAAGGGCATAAAAAAGATAAGGAGGCTTAATCTCCTGTGAAAAGACAAATTGAGCACCGGCACTTTCCAGTTCCTTAATCATGTTTTTGGTTACCTTTTTGGCTCCAAGGCGGTCGATCATGAGACGAACCTCGACCCCTTCTTGTGCTTTTTTCTTTAAAATATCAAAAAACTGCAGGCTGATCTCATCATCATGAACAATATAAAAGGAAATATGGATATGTTTTTTCGCAGCCTTCAGTTCAGAAAAATAGTCAAAAAATAATTCCGGACCGGAGTCAAACATATTAATGTCACTTTCCCGAATCGGGAAGGTTTGCAGTTGAAAGGTGCGAAGATGCTTTCTTCTGCCCAGCTGATAATCCAAAAAGATCCAGATAAGCAGCAGTACAAGAATAATTAAAATAATGACGAATATCTTCAAGTGCGTATCCCCCTCGAACCAGTGTACACCTAGTATGTACGGGTCGCCGCTGTTCTATGTTAGGACAGGCATGAGTTTCTTGCAATCTTTAGAATGTAAGGGCAGAGAATGCCTATTTCAATGTAAAAATAAAAGGGGAGAAGAAAAAATGATCGTTAAATGTTCTGAAATATTTGTAAAAAATGCATAAATTAGTTGACTGAGCAAGCGTTCATATTATAATAGAGATATATAAGTCAGAAAATTTCGTTTAATTAGAAAAGCAAGATAAATAACAAGAAAGGGAGGTTGAAATCTGAATGAATGCGTTATTATGGGTGAATTTAGCGGCTTTTTTAATTGTAACCGCTTACGCAATCGGTTTGTTTGTGTACTTAATTAAGACCCGGATAAAGTACATAAAACTCGGAAAGAAAGTAGAATTCGATAACGATATAAAGGAACGCCTCAATAAGATTTGGGTTAATGTATTCGGACAGAAAAAATTACTGAAGGACAAGAAAAGCGGAATCATGCATGTTATGTTTTTTTACGGCTTTATCCTTGTTCAATTCGGGGCCATCGATTTTATCATTAAAGGTATGAAGCCTGGTGCTCACCTGCCATTAGGTCCTCTATATCCTGCTTTTACCTTTTTCCAGGAAATTGTGACACTCATTATTTTAGTGGCAGTTTTGATGGCTTTTCATCGCCGCTACATTGAAAAACTAGTCCGTTTAAAAAGGAATTTCAAATCAGGACTGGTATTGATTTTTATTGGAGGATTAATGCTATCCGTCCTGCTGGGAAATGGAATGGGCAGAATTTGGCATCTTGAGGACCCAGTCTGGTCGGAGCCGGTTGCATCCTTATTATCCATCGTTTTTATATGGGTGGGAGAAACCGCTGCAGTGACGGTCTTTTATATCGCTTGGTGGATGCATCTGTTAATCCTGCTGACATTCTTGGTTTACGTGCCGCAATCCAAACATGCGCATTTAATCGCGGGACCGGCGAATGTTTATTTTAACAGATTAGAAAAACCAGGAAAGTTGACCAAGATTGATTTTGAGGATGAAACACAAGAATCCTACGGGGTCGGGCGGATTGCTGACTTTACTCAGCTTCAGCTGATTGACTTATATGCCTGCGTCGAGTGTGGACGCTGTACAAGTATGTGTCCGGCCACTGGAACAGGGAAAATGCTCTCCCCTATGGATTTAATGCTGAAGCTACGGGATCATCTGACGAATCATGGAGCTGCTGTTACGGCAAAGCAACCATGGGTGCCGACGTTTGCTTTTTCCAAAACAAAGGGAAATCAGCTGGCGCTCGCTTCCGCAAGCCAGGGAGCAGATGAAGCCGCGGCAGGTCTTGCTTACAACCCGAGTCTGATTGGTGATGTGATAACGGAAGAGGAAATTTGGGCCTGTACAACTTGTCGTAACTGTGAAGACCAATGCCCGGTTATGAATGAGCATGTAGAAAAAATTATCGACCTGCGCCGCTTCCTTGTTTTAACAGAAGGAAAGCTTGACTCTGATGCCCAGCGGGCGATGACGAATATTGAACGCCAGGGAAATCCTTGGGGTTTAAACCGTAAGGAGAAGGAAAACTGGCGTGAGGCAAGGGAAGATACTCATATTGCGACTGTGAAGGAAGCCTCCAAAGCCGGTGAAGAATTTGAATATCTCTTCTGGGTCGGTTCTATGGGTGCCTTTGATAATCGCAGCCAAAAAATTGCTCTGTCTTTTGCCCGTTTATTAAATGAGGCTGGGGTGAAGTTTGCCATTCTGGGAAATAAGGAAAAGAACTCCGGCGATACACCGCGCCGCTTGGGAAATGAGTTTCTATTTCAGGAATTGGCAGTGAATAATATTTCAGAATTCGAGAAAAACGGCGTGAAGAAAATCGTTACGATTGATCCACATGCCTATAATACGTTTAAAAATGAATATCCTGACTTTGGTCTTGAGGCGGAAGTATACCATCATACGGAGCTTTTGGCCCAGTTGGTCCGCGAAGGGCGCCTGAAGCCGAAGCATGCTGTAAATGAAACGATTACGTTCCATGATTCCTGCTATTTGGGACGTTACAATGAAATATTTGATCCTCCGCGAGAAATTCTCAAATCCATTCCTGGTGTAAAGCTGGTGGAAATGGAGCGGAATCGCGAAACCGGTATGTGCTGCGGAGCAGGAGGCGGCTTGATGTGGATGGAAGAGGATACCGGAACCCGCATTAACGTGGCACGGACAGAGCAGGCGTTGGCTGTACAGCCAACAGTGATCAGCTCAGCCTGTCCATATTGTCTAACAATGCTTTCCGATGGAACGAAGGCGAAAGAAGTAGAAGACCGCGTGAAAACCTATGACATAGCTGAATTATTGGAAAGAGCTGTTATAGGTGAACATACTGAAGCGGTATCGTGATCATGGCAGAAGCACGGGTACAGCAGCAGACCGGCAAAGAGGACTCAGCCTAGGCCTGTGTGAAGTTCAAGGGACGAAGAAAATATCTCGATTCAGACAGATCGCGAAGTGTCCGCAGATGAGGCATCATATCATGCAGCAAGCTTTGAGAATTGTACGGGTGAATGTAATTCCTGTTCACCCAGCATTCCATCGGCTTTCTAAAATTCCATCGGTTATGGGCCATGAATCCCTTTTTATAGATTAGTATTAGAAGCTGCATTACATAGATCGCATCTACTCGCCGTGACTGAAACGGCAATAATGATCCAGAGTGATGTTTCATAACGAAGGTGTCTGATATTGAACATCCGCTCAGATTAACGAGCAAAAGAGAGCGTTCTACATGTAGTAACTGCTGCTCTTGTATCGATTACATCTCAAGAAATACTTAATTCCATTAAGATTATCCTGCCTTTTCAAGGAAGCGCCCTATTGCGATTTAGGAAGGGAATTTATCATGGGAAAATAGTAAGGATGATCGAAGGTTTAAGGCAGAAGCGCTGAACTGCATAAAAGGAATGGTCGCCATGCCTAAATAAATGTTGCTGAAAGGTAGCAATGGAAGGTTAAACAACCGTTGCATCCCATATAAGGGGTTTCCTATTTCAGATATGGAATAGAGCCCCACACGAAAGAGAGGGGCCAGACCCCGTAAAATGAATGGAGGAGACAATATGGAAATAAGTAAAATAATGGTAATTGGAGCTGGCCAGATGGGTTCTGGTATTGCACAGGTTTGTGCACAGTCCGGCTTTGCCGTGATCCTGAATGATGTAAAGGAAGAGTTTGCACAACGGGGCCGGGATAATATCCGCAGGAATCTGGAGCGCCAGGTATCCAAGGAAAGGATCTCGGCAGATGAGATGGAAAGTACGCTTTCCCGGATTACGCTGTCTGCCAGCCTTGCGGATGCGTCTGAGGCTGACCTTGTCATCGAGGCGGCAGTTGAAAATATGGAAATCAAAGCAAGCATTTTCAAGCAACTGGATGAATTTGCACCGTCACATGCTATCTTTGCAAGCAATACATCATCCCTGCCGATTACCGAGATCGGCGCGGTGACAAAACGACCTGAGAAAGTAATCGGAATGCATTTTATGAATCCGGTCCCGGTCATGAAGCTTGTGGAAATCATCCGCGGTTTAGCCACGGCAGATGAAGTGTACCAACAGGTTGAGGCAGTTGCCAAATCTTTGGGTAAGGTCCCGGTAGAAGTGAACGATGCACCGGGTTTCGTTTCCAACCGTATCCTCATCCCAATGATTAATGAAGCGATCTTTGCTCTGTATGAAGGGGTTGCCTCGAAGGAAGCCATTGATGACGTCATGAAGCTTGGCATGAATCATCCGATGGGGCCGTTAACACTGGCTGATTTCATTGGATTAGATACTTGCCTATCGATTATGGAAATCCTTCATGAAGGACTTGGGGAAGACAAATACCGGCCATGTCCGCTTTTGCGTAAATATGTAAAAGCAGGCTGGCTTGGTAAAAAAACAGGCCGCGGATTTTACGAATATCACTAAAGGGATTGTTGCGGAGCCCTTGTCCGGTTGATTCAGCTGCGCAGCTGATTTGTTATGAAAGAGGGGCAGAGTCGGAAAGAATCCGTTCCGTGGAATATCGCTGCTTTTCGCAGTGATATAAGCAATTCTGCCCTAAATCGACTTGACATAGGCGCTGAAAAGCTGACGCGCTGCATAAGGAGTTCAAGAGAAGCATTGTAAGAAATAAGAACTGGTTCACGCGCCAAAGACTTAGCACATGCATCCTGCAAAGAAAAAACTATGACGAAATGCCGCAATAAGCGACAACTTTCGAGAAAGAAGGAAGAAGTAATGAACTTTAAACTATCAGAAGAGCATGAAATGATTAGAAAAATGGTTCGTGATTTTGCCGAAAATGAAGTAGCTCCGACTGCTGCGGAACGAGACGAAGAGGAACGTTTTGACAGGGAGATTTTCACAAAAATGGCGGAGCTGGGATTAATGGGCATTCCGTGGCCGGAGAAATACGGCGGCATCGGCAGCGACTTTCTTGCTTACTGCATTACTGTAGAGGAATTGTCCCGGGTCTGCGCCTCCACAGCCGTTACGCTGTCCGCCCACACATCACTTGCCGGCTGGCCGGTTTATAAATTCGGTACAGAGGAGCAAAAGCAAAAGTACTTAAAGCCAATGGCGCTGGGGGAAAAGCTGGGGGCATACGGATTAACAGAGCCAGGTAGCGGTTCAGATGCCGGTTCAATGAAAACAACCGCCCGTTTTGAAGGAGATCATTATCTGTTGAACGGCTCGAAAATATTTATTACGAATGGCGGTCAAGCCGATATTTATATCGTCTTTGCGGTAACGGATGCGACAAGCAAGCATCAAGGAACAACAGCCTTTATTGTTGAAAAAGACTTTCCTGGCTTCTCCGTAGGGAAAAAAGAAAAGAAAATGGGGATTCGTTCATCACCGACTACCGAGATTATTTTTGATAACTGCCGAGTACCGGTCGAAAATGTACTAGGGGAAGTAGGCCAAGGCTTTAAAATTGCGATGATGACATTGGACGGCGGCCGCAACGGAATTGCTGCCCAGGCAGTCGGCATTGCCCAAGGAGCTTTAGACGCTGCAGCTGATTACGCAAAAGAACGTGTACAATTCGGCAAACCGATTGCTGCTCAGCAGGGAATCGGCTTTAAGCTAGCTGATATGGCAACTAGCATCGAAGCTGCCAGACTCTTAACCTATCAAGCAGCATGGCTTGAATCAGAAGGACTTCCGTATGGCAAAGAATCTGCTATGTCCAAGCTATTTGCCGGCGATACAGCGATGAAGGTAACAACAGAAGCCGTGCAAATCTTCGGCGGTTACGGCTATACAAAAGAATACCCGGTTGAACGCTACATGCGCGATGCCAAAATTACTCAAATCTATGAAGGAACACAGGAAATCCAGCGTCTCGTGATTTCACGGATGCTGACAAAATAAAACCCGGTAATACGAACAGCCGGATAACGTGCCTGGGAGTTGATCATGAAGGAATGGAATGATTCCAATGGGGGAGAAAGGAATCATCAACAACTGCATCCTTTTAGAAAAACTCACAGGCACCCATTTTCTATAGAGGTGGGGGGTTAGGGAGTTGGTCAAAACAAGGAGAAAACGTGAGGTGCATGCTTCAGTAAAGGATGAGCGCTTGGTTCAAAAACGACGTAATCAGATCATTAACGGTGCGGTAGCCCTCATCAAGGAAAAAGGTTACCATCGCATGACAACAAGGGAGATTGCCCGGGCATCAGGCTTCAGCATCGGCACTCTATACGAATACATCCGGACAAAGGAAGACGTGCTCTATCTTGTCTGCGACCGGATCTATGACCAGGTAAGCGAACGACTACAAATCATCATGGATACCGAGCTTGGAACCGTAGAAGGCCTCAGGCGTGCTATCGGACACTTTTTTCGGGTCATGGATGAAATGCAGGACGAGGTACTGATTATGTATCAGGAGCTCAAATCCTTAACAAAGGATGCACTTCCATATGTTTTAGAAAAAGAATTGCTGCTGGTTGATTTTTTCAAACAAATGCTCGAACGCTGTGTGGAAAACAAAGAACTGGCATTGACCAAGGCACAGGTCAATATGGCTGCGCATAATATCTATGTCCAGGGGCAAATGTGGGGGTTTCGTCGTTGGATATTGGGAAAAACATACACACTGGAAGAGTATATTGAATTACAGACGTCCTTTTTTCTTGAAGGATTGAAGATCACAAAAAGCAATCAACCGAATTGAGAGATTTTTAAAAGGTAATAAAAGGGGTTTTACTGCGATAATAAAGCAGTCATTTAGGATTTACCGATGATATTCACAGCCTTTGCTTTCTAAAGCGTCGTACCTTATCATCGACTGATTTTTCTAAAAATTCAATAAATATACATCGTGTTTCAACTTCCAAAAGAAAGAGTTTACCCAAAAAATAGATAGAGGAGTGCGAACATGGAGAATGTAGAACAGAAATACAGACCAAAGCATTCGATTCGATTTATAACCGCCTCTAGTTTGTATGATGGACATGATGCATCAATCAACATTATGCGCAGAATTTTACAGAGCAGTGGGGCTGAGGTTATTCACCTTGGTCATAACCGATCCGTGGAGGAAGTGGTCTCAGCTGCGATACAGGAAGATGTGCAAGGCATCGCTGTCTCATCCTACCAGGGAGGACATGTGGAATATTTTAAATATATGTATGATTTATTGAACGAAAGAGGAGCCGGTCATATCCGCATTTATGGAGGGGGCGGCGGTGTCATCCTTCCTCGGGAAATGAAAGATCTTCAAGATTATGGAATATCAGGAATATTTTCTCCAGAGGATGGCCGCCGTTTAGGACTGCAGGGCATGATCAATATCATGCTTGAGGAATGCGATTACGCTTTTGAGGGGGAGAGCGGGGAAAGCCTCCTTCAAATGCTTTCTTCGGGGGACACTGGCGCAATTTCCCGTTTAATTACCTTGGCTGAGCAGAGAGTCAGTGGGGAAGAAGTACCTGATTACCTTTTTGAAAAAATAAAGCCTTTGGAAAAGAACGTTCCGGTCGTGGGGATTACAGGAACGGGCGGCGCTGGAAAAAGCTCTTTGACCGATGAGTTGATTCGCCGCTTCTTGCGCGAGTTTCCCGAAAAAAAAGCAGCGGTGCTCTCGATTGACCCGACGAAGCAGAAAACAGGCGGTGCCTTGCTTGGCGACCGCATTCGGATGAATGCTATTTTCTCACCGCATGTCTATATGCGGAGTCTGGCAACAAGGGATTCCATGTCTGAATTGTCGCTTGCGATGAGTGATGCTCTTTCGATTGTAAAGAGCGCTGGCTTTGATCTCATCATTATCGAGACAAGCGGAATTGGCCAGGGCGATGCTGGCATCATCGAAATTTGTAATGTGGCGATGTATGTGATGACAAGTGAATTCGGTGCGCCAACTCAGCTTGAGAAGATTGACATGATTGATTATGCCGATCTTATTGTCGTTAACAAATTTGAACGGAAGGGTTCTGAGGATGCCCTGCGTCAGGTGCAGAAGCAGTATCAGCGGAGTCATTTGCTGTATGAAAAGAATCTTGAGGAAATGCCGATTTACGGAACGATTGCTAGTCAGTTTAATGATGCTGGAACAAATGCGTTGTTTGCTGCCTTGGTCGAGACTATTAATGAAAAAGCAGGAACTGCCTGGAAATCCTCTTTCCCCCTTCATGCAAAGGTAGAAAAGCAGAATGTAATCATCCCGAATGACCAACGCTATTATCTTCGTGAGGTTGCAGAAACTGTTCGCAAGTATCACCGCAAGGCAGAGGAACAGGCGGAGCTGGCGCGTAAATTGTTTCAGGTCGAGGGTGCTATCATGGCGGTGAAGGAGCAGGGAAACAATGAGAGCGCTGTCAAGGTGCTAGAAGATATTAAAGAGAGAGTGTGGGGACAATTGACGCCGGAATCGAGGCAGATCCTCACCCAGTGGGAGGAAACGAAGGAGAAGTATGACGGCGAACGGTTTGTCATGAAAATCCGTGATAAGGAAATTGTGATGGCCCTGAAGACAAAGAGTCTGTCAGGGATCCTTCTTTCGAAGGTAGCGTTGCCGAAATTCAAGGATTACGGTGAGATTATCCGTTGGGTATACAAGGAAAATGTTCCGGGTGCATTCCCGTACACGGCGGGGGTATTTCCTTTTAAAAGGGAAGGGGAGGATCCGAAGCGGCAGTTTGCTGGTGAAGGGACGCCAGAGCGAACGAATCGGCGCTTTCATTATTTGGCCAAGGACGATCCGGCAAAGCGTCTGAGCACAGCCTTTGATTCAGTGACCCTGTACGGCGAGGATCCTGATTACCGTCCGGATATTTTCGGTAAAATTGGGGAGAGCGGCGTCAATGTCTGTACGCTTGATGATATGAAAAAACTGTATGACGGCTTTGATTTATGCGATCCGTCCACATCGGTCTCGATGACGATTAACGGTCCGGCTCCGATTGTGCTGGCGATGTTTATGAATACAGCCATTGACCAGCAAGTGTCGAAGCGGGAGGCTGAGCTCTCGCGGCTATTGACAGAGGTGGAGTATGAAGAGGTCCGTGCAGCGACGTTGAAAATCGTCCGTGGTACGGTGCAGGCCGATATTTTAAAAGAAGATCAGGGACAGAATACCTGCATCTTTTCAACCGAGTTTGCCCTCAGGATGATGGGAGACATACAGCAATACTTTATTGATTGTGGTGTGCGTAATTATTATTCCGTTTCCATCTCTGGCTACCATATTGCCGAGGCTGGGGCAAATCCGATTTCGCAGCTTGCCTTTACCTTGGCAAATGGGTTTACGTATGTCGAATACTATTTAAGTCGCGGCATGAAGATTGATGACTTTGCGCCAAATTTGTCTTTCTTTTTCTCGAATGGGCTCGATCCAGAGTATACGGTTATTGGGCGTGTCGCAAGAAGGATTTGGGCTACAGTGATGCGCGATAAGTACGGGGCCAATGAACGAAGCCAGAAGCTGAAATATCATGTACAGACTTCTGGGCGCTCGCTTCATGCTCAGGAAATTGATTTTAATGATATCCGCACGACGCTGCAGGCGCTAATGGCACTCCATGATAACTGCAATTCGCTTCATACGAATGCATATGATGAGGCGATTACAACGCCGACCGAGGAATCAGTGCGCCGCGCGATGGCCATTCAAATGATCATTACAAAGGAGCATGGCTTAACGAAAAACGAAAATCCGCTTCAAGGCTCGTTTATTGTTGAAGAATTGACAGACCTTGTGGAAGAAGCAGTACTCCAGGAATTTGAACGGCTTGATGACCGCGGCGGAGTGCTCGGAGCGATGGAAAGCCAGTATCAGCGCGGCAAAATTCAGGAAGAGTCGATGTACTATGAAACATTGAAGCATACGGGTGAATTGCCGATTATCGGGGTGAATACGTATCTGAATCCGAATCCTCCTTCAGAAGAAGAAGTTGATAATATGGAAGTGGCGCGCGCCTCCAAAGAGGAAAAGGAAACCCAAATTCAACATTTACATGAATTTCAGAAGAAAAATAAAGGAAAAACCGCAGATGCCCTCGAACAATTAAAGAATACAGCTATTTCCGGAGGGAATATTTTTGCCGAGATGATGGAAACTGTTAAATATGCCAGTCTTGGCCAAATCACTTCTGCCTTATATGAAGTTGGAGGGCAGTATAGGAGAAATATGTAAGCTTCCGTACCCAATGAGGTGCCATGGGACAAGGAGGCTGTTAAAAAGCAGCAAACAGGTAAAAGGAAATCAGGAGGCAAAAAGAGCCCGAGGAAAATCCTATTTGACATTATCACAGCGTCTTGGAACTCTCCAAGGCGCTGTCTCGTTTTATTCAGCGAAAGCTAAGGTCTAGCGCCTTTGGATCATGTGGGTACCCATTGACGAAAAGGAGATCATTGTTTACCCTAAATATTCCCTCCCATTTTAATAAGCAGCAGGTTCATCTCAAAAATTGCAGGTATGTAAGGGAAAAGGAGAGAACAAAAGGTTCGTTGAAATCTTTTTCGGGAGTTTCTAGCTAGAGGAAAGTTGATAGAGTCTTGTCTGATTAATCATTTGACTACAAGTCTTCATAATAATCAAAAATACATCTTTTTTACTGAATGCGTAGTATAATCTATTATGATAATGGAAATGAGAGAACCTTCTATAAAAGTAAAGGAGTTTTTCCGGAGCTGGAAGTGAAATCAATTGGTAGTGACAGAATGTATTCAGGATGTGAAAAGCTTGAGACGAATCCTTTTCAATACTGTGGGCTGGGCCGGAGCTATAGCTCTTACCTATTATTTATATATCCGGAATCTTGGAGCCATTCCTTTTCTTTTATTCTCCATATACTTTTTCTGGAGAACAAAAAAAATACTTTCCGAACAAAATGGACGCGCTCGAAGCCGTCGCTTTATGAAAAAATGACGGGAAAGAGAAAATTATGCCGGAATATGCAGGAAGGGCTGGCATAAACACCAATAATTTGTTTATAATGAAGAATATGTATTTGGAGAGTGATTAGCATTCTTCTGGTATTTTATACAATGTGGATGGAATATTTTTACATAAAGTCGTCAACCTTCCACTATTTTTCGTACCAGGAATGTATGATAGAAAGGAAGTGCGGATCTTGAGTTTATCTCAATTCTCAAAAGAAGAAATACAAGAAATGTCCTTAATAGAGGTTGCGTACGAAATATTATTTGAAAAAAAGCAAGCGATTTCCTTTAAAGAATTAATGGATGAATTAGCACAGACATTAGAGATGTCAGAGGAACAGGTGCGTGCAAGAATTGCCCAGTTTTATACTGACTTAAATATAGATGGACGTTTTCTATGCTTGGGGGATAACCAATGGGGTCTAAGAATTTGGTATCCAATTGATCAAGTCATTGAAGAAATTGTCAACCCTGTAAAAGCGAAGAAGAAGAAGAAAGCGAAGAAAGTGGCCGATGAAATTGAAGGCTTTGACGCTGTTGAAGATTTGGATGACTTTGAAGATGAAGATGACGAAGATGAAGATTTGCTTGATGATGATGAGGATGAAGAAGAAGATCTGGACGATGATTTACTCGATGAAGATTTGGACGACGAAGATGAAGATTTCGATGATGACTTGGCCGATGAGGATTTGGACGACGAAATGAAGGATGATTTAGACGATGACCTCGATGAAGATGAATTCGAAATGGATGATGAAGACTCGGATTTAGACGATGATGAAGATGAAAAATTCGATGATTCAAATGAAGATAAGGATTAACGATAATCAGCTTGACTTTTTCAAAGGGTACTTGTAGAATACTTTTTGGGCTCTTAAAAGAGATTTAAGTAATAAAGATAAAGCAGCGCTCCCTTACTTGGTAAAAGTAAGAGGGGCGTTTTTGTTTTTTTTCTGCAATAACAATTACCTATTATCTTAAAATTTTTACGAGTATCTGGTTTCAGCATTTGCCCCTTAAGGGTATAAGATCTTGCTTCCTGGGTCATCATCTATCGGGCTTTGCCAAATAAAGTCGAACTGCCTTAAAAGACAGTGCAACACGTCCTAGGAGCCTCCTCATGTGTTTGCCGGGGTGAGCAAGGCGCATTTGTTATTCTTTATAAATTGTCTTTAACTAGACTCAAATATGTACAAACTGTAATGAAGGGGGAATTTTTAAAATGACAAAATATATTTTTGTAACAGGCGGAGTTGTATCTTCACTTGGGAAAGGAATTACTGCTGCATCGCTCGGCCGTTTATTAAAAAACCGCGGCATCAAGGTCACGATTCAAAAGTTTGATCCATATATTAACGTAGACCCGGGAACAATGAGCCCTTATCAGCATGGAGAAGTGTTTGTAACAGATGACGGTGCGGAAACAGACTTAGACCTAGGGCACTATGAGCGGTTTATTGATATTAATCTGAACAAATACAGCAATGTAACAACCGGTAAAGTATACTCGGCTGTATTGCGCAAAGAACGCCGCGGTGATTATTTAGGCGGAACGGTACAGGTTATTCCGCATATTACAAATGAGATTAAAGATCGTTTATTCCGTGCCGCTAAAGAAACAAATGCAGATGTAGTGATTACCGAAATCGGGGGAACAGTGGGAGATATCGAGTCACTGCCATTTCTAGAGGCAATCCGCCAAGTGAAGAGTGATGTCGGCACACGTAATGTCATGTATATTCACTGTACACTTGTTCCGTATATTAAAGCAGCCGGAGAAATGAAAACAAAGCCAACTCAGCACAGCGTAAAAGAATTGCGCAGCCTGGGCATTCAGCCTAATATCATCGTACCTCGTACAGAAATGCCGCTAACACAGGATCAAAAGGACAAAATTGCCCTGTTCTGTGACATCGACAAAGAAGCGGTCATTGAGTGCCAAGATGCGGATCATTTATTAGCGATTCCGCTAGCCCTGCAGGCGCAAAAAATGGATCAAATTGTCTGCGATTACCTGGAGCTGGATTGCAAGGAAGCAGACATGACAGAATGGACAACCTTGCTTGAAAAAGTTCGCTGCCTATCGAAGAAAACGAAGATTGGTCTTGTCGGGAAATATGTAGAATTGCAGGATGCCTACCTTTCTGTTGTGGAGGCATTAAAGCATGCCGGTTATGCCTTTGATTCTGATATTGAAATTAAATGGATTAATTCTGAAAACGTCAATGCGGAAAATGTCAAAGACCTTCTCGATGAAGTGGATGGTGTCTTAGTACCGGGCGGTTTTGGGGATCGCGGTATTGTAGGGAAAATTGAAGCGATTCGCTACGCACGCGAGCAAAGGAAACCATTTCTTGGTATCTGCTTAGGAATGCAGCTGGCATCTATTGAATTTGCCCGCAATGTCCTTTTGTTAAAAGGAGCACATTCATCTGAAATTAATCCGGAAACCGAACATCCAATCATTGACCTGCTTCCAGAGCAAAAGGATATTGAAGATCTGGGAGGTACACTAAGATTAGGCTTATATCCATGTAAGCTGAAGGAAAGTACAAAGGCGTATGAAGCTTACAAGGATGAGGTTGTGTATGAGCGTCACCGCCACCGCTACGAGTTCAATAACGAATATCGTCAAATGATGGAGGAAGCAGGCTTTGTATTCTCAGGGACAAGTCCTGACGGTCGTCTTGTGGAAGTAATTGAATTGAAGGATCACCCATGGTTTGTCGCATCTCAATTCCATCCTGAGTTTGTTTCAAGGCCTAATCGTCCGCAGCCGTTGTTCCGTGAATTCATTCATGCATCATTAAAACATAACGAAAATCACTAATTCAAAAAGGCAAAAGACCTTTCCCGGCTTTCTTTGGCTGATGTCCGCAGGGACAACACCCAAAGAAGGCCTTTTTTTGCTGTTCAGGCACTATCCCCTGTATCACCTGCCGGTAGATGACTACATATTCAGATATCAGCTTGCTCAGCTAAGGCAGATTCTTGGTCGTATAAGCTGTGTTAACATCATACCGCTGTTATCGCTATCTATCTACACTTCATTCAAAGAAGGAAAATAGACGCTAGCCAGAGAAAGCTTTTGTTGCCTGCTGCAAGCAGACTGTAAAGCATCAAGCGGAGAACGGTTCGAAAGGCTTTCCAAGTAGATCATTCCTCTTCATATTAGCTGAATTTTTCAACTCAAATAAATTTTTTGATAATTAATGTTGTCTATTCTAGTGATTTTTGTTGGAAAATAGACTATTATGTAGGCGGGAATAGTTTTTTTATGAAAAATAGCATGGCCTACTTTCCCTTAAATTGGTTGAATTGGTATCTTTTTCATTATTCAAGCAGGAATTATGAGTGGGAAAGTAGAAATTCAATAAATTATACATATACAAAATGACATATATGAAGATGCAGGATTATTGCTTTCCCTATTTAAACTAGATGGCGCGATATTACAGAAGGAAAGAGGTGGCTCTATGAAAGGAAAGATTCTAATAGTAGACGATCAGCTTGGGATTAGGATCCTGCTGAATGAAGTATTACAAAAAGAAGGCTATGATACATACCAGGCTGCAAACGGTTTCCAAGCATTGGAAATGGCGCAAAGCGATTTGCCTGACCTAGTATTGCTTGATATGAAAATTCCAGGTATGGATGGAATCGAAATATTGAAAAGACTGAAGCTTATTGATCAAAACATTAAGGTGATTATCATGACGGCTTACGGTGAATTGGATATGATTCAGGAGGCAAAGGACCTCGGCGCCTTAACACACTTTGCTAAACCGTTTGATATTGATGATATCCGCCAGGCGGTCAAGAAGTATTTATCTTAATCCTAACCTGCGGCAAGTCTCCTGCTCCCATCTTGGGATACTGATCCTGTAATGGAGGATTAGGCAAGGGCAGCTTCGCTGAAGAACCGCTACCGCTAAGAGTTATCTTTCGGTTTGCCCCTTTAGATACCTCGGCAAGGCTCTGCTTGACAGACATTCAATGAAGCCCATCATCACTTTTTAGGGATAGCATTTATTACTATAAATAGTTGTTCAATATTATGGCTGCAAATTGGTTTGGTGTACGCGGAGACGTGTACACCAAATGTATGTTCAAAAGAAAAGGTATATCGGAATAACCATGCCAATATAGAAAAAATCCTTTCGAATGAATAGCATTTCCAACAGTAGTTTGATATGATTACAAATGGAAAATCGATCATGGCTCATATTTATTAGAAATTGTAAGAAAATATGGTTGTGAGGAAGGACTACTTTGAGGAGGAAAAATTATGCCTTTAGTTTCAATGACAGAAATGCTGAAAAAAGCAAACGAAGAGAGGTATGCTGTTGGTCAGTTTAACATAAATAATCTTGAATTTACACAAGCAATCCTCCAAGCATCACAAGAGGAAAATTCTCCTGTTATTTTAGGCGTTTCAGAAGGCGCAGGCCGTTATATAGGCGGATTTAAAACCGTTGTCAAAATGGTTGAAGGCCTAATGGAGGATTATAACATTACAGTTCCGGTTGCGATTCATTTAGACCATGGATCCAGCGTTGATAAATGTAAAGAAGCAATTGATGCAGGCTTTACGTCTGTTATGATTGATGCATCACACCATCCATTTGAGGAAAATGTTACATTAACTTCTCAAGTAGTGGAATATGCTCATGCAAGGGGAGCTTCCGTTGAGGCAGAACTTGGTACTGTCGGCGGACAGGAGGATGATGTCATCGGAGAAGGCGTTATCTATGCAGATGCACAGGAATGTGAAGCACTCGTGAAACGGACAGGTATTGACTGCCTGGCACCTGCTTTAGGTTCTGTACACGGACCTTATAAAGGCGAACCAAAGCTTGGATTTACAGAAATGGAAGAAATCGGAAGGCGTACGGGCGTTCCGCTCGTTCTTCATGGCGGAACTGGAATTCCAACAAAGGATATCCAAAAATCCATTTCATTAGGAACGGCAAAAATTAATGTAAATACAGAAAACCAAATTGCTTCTGCTAAAACCGTGCGTGAAGTGTTGGCGGCAAATCCCGATATGTATGATCCGCGAAAATACTTAGGACCTGCGCGCGAAACGATTAAACAAACCGTTATTGGCAAAATCCGTGAATTTGGTTCTAACGGAAAAGCATGATTTATGCGGGGATAAACGGTTTCTGACTAAACCGTTCATCCGAATGTCCGGCTTTTTGGGACGATTCCGAAATAGAAAACCGCTCTTCATTTAAGGGCGGTTTCACTGCATTTACATCATGAGCATCGGTGTGCTAGTTTAACAGCCTGGAATTGTAATGCATTGCGCCTATTAAATGAAACCGAAGCCTTTTGGGCATGATTTATATGGTAAACCATTATTTTTTATACGAGAGGGGTATATTGATGAAGTTTTTTATCGATACTGCAAATATGGACGAAATTAAAGAAGCGTATGCGCTGGGAATTATTGCAGGCGTAACGACCAATCCGTCGCTTGTGGCGAAGGAAAAAAATATCTCCTTCCATGACCGTCTTCGTGAAATTACGGCCCTCGTTCCAGGATCTGTGAGTGCTGAAGTCATTGCTCTTGATGCAGAAGGCATGATTCGTGAAGGAAAAGAATTAGCTACCATTGCACCGAACATTACCGTGAAAATTCCAATGACACCGGAAGGCATGAAGGCTGTTTCTGTTCTATCAAAAGAGGGAATTAAAACGAATGTTACGCTGATTTTCAGTGCTAACCAAGCGTTGCTTGCCGCAAGAGCAGGAGCAACCTATGTATCGCCTTTCCTTGGTAGATTGGATGATATCGGTCATGACGGAATGGAATTAATTTCCACAATTGCTGACATTTTTGCCATTCATGATATTGAAACGGAAATTATTGCTGCTTCGATTAGACACCCGCAGCATGTGACGGCCGCTGCCTTAAAAGGGGCGCACATCGCTACCATTCCATACAAGGTAATCAAGCAAATGTTTCATCATCCATTAACAGACAAGGGAATTGAAGCCTTCCTAGCTGATTGGAAGAAGCTTTCTTAATTCATAGGACAGATGCGGTTCGGCCGGGCTGTATATTGCCTCTTGCCGACCGCTTTCATTCCCTTTTGTCTCTTTGAGTATTCCAACTATTTTTTGAAGTGATACAATAAAGTAGTGAAAATGTATTCGAGCCGTTACATGGAGCTTCTTTTTTTGTGTAAAATTAAAGAAGGAATAAGAGTGGAAAGATTTAAGGAGTATGGATAGCAGATGTAAGGGTTTATGGACTTTGGTGTATGCTGCCATGTGTCGGGCCTTCTATTGAATGGACGTGTGCACCAAAGTCTTTCCGGGATCACCGATCATCTGTTTTAACACGCTATTCTATAGATTAGCATTTGAAAAAAGTACAAGCATTATTCATCATTTCTTATTATTTTCCGTGCAAAATGAGCTCATTTTTGGGGGCTCAGTACCGGTGGAAGACGATTTTACCGCTATGCGGTCAAGGTGCTGCATCCGGGTATCAAAAAGGCTTGGAAGGGAGTTTACAATGGAAAAATTAATGATTGCAGGCGGTTATCCATTAAAAGGTACAGTTCGAATCAGCGGGGCAAAAAACAGTGCCGTGGCATTAATTCCTGCTACGATACTAGCCGAGTCTCCTGTCACTATTGAAGGGTTGCCCGATATTTCTGATGTCCGGATTTTAAAAGGATTATTGGAAGAAGTTGGAGGAAAGGTTCAATTTGCCAATAATGACATGACGGTAGACCCCTCTTCTATGATTTCCATGCCCTTGCCAAATGGAAAGGTCAAGATGCTGCGTGCTTCCTATTATTTGATGGGAGCAATGCTTGGCCGGTTTAAAAAGGCAGTCATAGGCTTGCCTGGCGGATGCCACCTTGGACCAAGACCGATCGATCAGCATATCAAAGGATTTGAGGCGCTTGGAGCCAGCGTCACTAATGAGCAGGGTGCGATTTATCTGCGTGCGGATGAATTGCGCGGTGCGCGGATTTACTTGGATGTGGTGAGTGTTGGTGCCACGATAAATATCATGCTGGCAGCGGTCAAGGCAAAAGGGCGCACCATTATTGAAAATGCCGCTAAAGAACCGGAAATTATTGATGTGGCGACCCTTTTATCTAACATGGGAGCAAAGATCAAAGGGGCTGGCACCGATGTCATCCGGATTGACGGAGTGGACAATTTGCACGGCTGCCGCCACACGATTATCCCGGACAGAATTGAAGCCGGTACATATATGATTCTCGGTGCAGCTGCCGGACAGGGCGTGCTAATTGATAATGTGATTCCCCAGCATCTCGAGTCGCTGATTGCCAAGCTGCGGGAAATGGGAGTAACGATTCAGGTAGGCGATGACCAAATCTTTGTCGGCTCCGCAGCAAGAGCATCATGGAAGGCCGTGGATATTAAAACACTGGTTTATCCGGGATTTCCGACTGATTTGCAGCAGCCATTTACTTCGCTGTTAACGAAGGCCGAGGGAACGAGCATGGTAACCGATACGATTTACGGTGCCCGTTTTAAGCATATTGATGAATTGCGACGAATGAATGCCAATATTAAAGTAGAAGGTCGTTCTGCGGTCATTCATGGACCAATGCAGCTGCAGGGGGCAAAAGTGAAGGCAAGCGATTTGCGTGCGGGTGCCGCCCTTGTCATCGCCGGCTTGATGGCAGAAGGGATAACGGAAGTGACAGGGCTAGAGCATATCGAACGGGGCTACAGCCACATAGTCGATAAGTTGAACGGCCTAGGGGCAACGATTTGGCGCGAAACCTTGACTAGAGAAGAAATGGATCAAATGAAAAACGCATAATGGATTCGATGCAGGAAGGTAGCCAGCCTGTATGCTTGAATGGGTGAATGATTCGGACAGGAAAAGCCCGATATCACTGGTGTTGTCCGGAAACGAGAGTGACTCGGACAGGGCCTGTCATAAATTACTCTGACATTGTTTGAACTGGAGTTATTTTTGAACGCAAATTTTGGAGGGAGAAACAATGGAAAGAAGTTTATCAATGGAATTAGTACGTGTGACAGAAGGGGCGGCTTTATCATCTGCTCGTTGGATGGGCCGCGGCAAGAAGGATGAAGCCGATGATGCTGCTACGACTGCGATGCGCGACGTCTTTAATACGGTACCTATGCGCGGAACGGTTGTCATTGGCGAAGGGGAAATGGACGAAGCACCGATGCTTTATATCGGCGAAAAACTTGGCACAGGTCATGGACCGCTTGTGGATGTAGCCGTAGACCCTGTAGAAGGAACGGAAACATTGGCTGCTGGTGGCTGGAATGCCCTAGCCGTATTGGCTATTGCTGATCATGGAAATCTTCTTCATGCACCGGATATGTATATGGATAAAATTGCTGTTGGACCAGAAGCTGTCGGTGCAATCGATATTAACGCATCTGTGATTGACAACTTAAAGGCTGTTGCAAAAGCAAAGAATAAAGATATGGAGGATGTAGTGGTAACAATCTTGAACCGTGAGCGTCATCAGGATATTATTCACCAAATCCGTGAAGCCGGTGCCAGAATTAAGTTAATCGAAAATGGCGATGTAGCAGGCGCCATCAACACAGCCTTCGGTCATACGGGTGTTGACCTGTTAATAGGCTCAGGAGGTGCGCCTGAAGGTGTGCTGGCTGCCGTTGCGTTAAAATGCCTGGGCGGCGAAATTCAGGGGAAATTGCTGCCACAAAATGATACCGAGCTTGAACGATGTATAAAAATGGGTTTGGATGTAAATAAAATTCTGTTGATGGAAGATCTGGTAAGAGGAGATGATGCCATTTTTGCTGCAACTGGCATCACAGACGGGGAGCTTCTCCGTGGAGTCAACTACACAGGGAAAAGCGCTACAACTCATTCCGTCGTTATGAGGGCCTTATCCGGAACTGTTCGTTTTATCGAAGGAACACACACCTTAAGCAAGAAGCCGCATTGGGTGATCAAATAAGCACGGATTAAATTTTTGTTGAATGCTGAAAGCGGGCCGATTCATCCTCCTGAGCGGGAGGATCCATTCAGCCCGCAGCGTTCAATTGACTCAGAACAGGGCATAGAGAAATGCCCGGATGTGTATAATGGCGAAACTTTCATTTCACACTATAGAAAATCTGCAATCCATATCCTGAAGGAGGAAGCATCATCCTCAGCTTTAGAACATTTCAAAACTGCCTTTTACTCCCTTAAGAAAAAAACATATTGATTCATTTTTACTTTAGAGTGTAAAATTGTAATGGTTTTCTTCTCTCTAACTGTAAGACTCAAATTAAGTAAAATTCTTCATTTTTTACGGCTGAGTAAAAGTATCATGCTAAAGATTCCTTTGGATCTTTTTTTGCTTAAAGGAAACTAGCTGTATGATACGGCAAAGCCTGCTTTTAAAAGAAGCCTCTAATTCTTCCCTTTTACTTTCTTGCCTAAATTTCAACCTAAAGGTTCTGCTCGTGAAGGGATGATCGAAAATTCAAAAGAGTGGTGTAATCATGGGATTAAATATTTCAAGTTTAGAAAATATGAAATTAAAGGAACTTTATGAGTTAGCACGCGAATATAAAGTTTCCTATTACAGTAAATTGACAAAAAAAGAATTAATTTTTGCTATTTTAAAGGCGCGTGCAGAGCAGGAAGGCTATTTCTTCATGGAAGGTGTGCTCGAAATTATCCAGTCAGAGGGCTTTGGCTTTTTGCGGCCGATCAACTATTCGCCGAGCTCTGAGGATATTTATATTTCCGCCTCGCAAATTCGCCGTTTTGATTTGCGGAACGGAGACAAAGTATCAGGAAAAGTTCGTCCTCCAAAAGAGAATGAACGCTATTTCGGCCTCCTTCAGGTAGAAGCCGTTAATGGTGATGACCCGGAAACAGCCAAGGAACGTGTGCATTTTCCGGCTCTGACTCCATTATATCCAAACCGATTAATGAAGCTGGAAACAACTCCAAAAAATATTTCCACTAGAATTATGGATGTCGTTGCACCGGTCGGCTTCGGTCAGCGCGGATTAATTGTTGCTCCTCCAAAAGCCGGTAAAACAATGCTGATTAAGGAGATTGCCAACAGTGTGACAACGAATCATCCGGAAGCTGAACTGATTGTCTTGCTAATTGATGAACGTCCGGAAGAGGTTACAGATATTGAACGTTCAGTTCATGGTGATGTGGTCAGTTCGACCTTTGATGAAGTGCCAGAAAACCATATTAAGGTGGCAGAACTGGTGCTGGAAAGAGCGATGCGCCTTGTGGAGCATAAGCGCGATGTTGTCATTTTGATGGATAGTATTACGCGTCTGGCTAGAGCCTACAATCTGGTAATTCCGCCAAGCGGACGTACGTTATCAGGGGGGATTGACCCTGCAGCATTCCATCGTCCAAAGCGATTTTTCGGGGCAGCCCGGAACATCGAGGAAGGTGGCAGCCTAACGATTCTGGCAACAGCGCTCGTTGATACGGGCTCACGGATGGACGATGTCATTTACGAGGAATTTAAAGGGACAGGCAATATGGAGCTGCACTTGGATCGTTCTCTTGCAGAGAGGAGAATTTTTCCAGCCATCGATATCCGCCGTTCCGGAACACGGAAGGAAGAACTCCTCATTCCAAAGGATCAATTGGATCTATTATGGGCAATCCGCAAATCAATGTCCGATTCGCCAGATTTTGCCGAAAAATTCCTGCGTAAGCTGAAGCAGACGAGATCCAATGAGGATTTCTTTGCTAATTTGCGCGAAGAGATGAGGTCGAAGCGTTCTTAGTGAACAGCCAGGACAGAAGCTGGTTTTTTATGGGAATATAAGGGATGCAAGTCGATTCGGGAAAAGGGTCGGAAACGGGTATAACGAGATCAATAGTTTATCTGCTTAAGATGATCAGGGTATGGAATGGTAGTGTTTGGCAGCAAGGGCTATGGAAGTATGAACACAGCTTAGGGGCTGTCTGCTGAATCCAAAGGAAGGAACGGCGAGGATCATTTCCATATTGCAATTGTAAATAGACCTTGCTATAATATGAGCAGTGTGTTTCGAGTAAGACTACATGTAAATGATTTTAGTGTATCATATAACTCTGTTTCGAAAGATTCAGGGCGGAAGGAGTTGACAGGAATGAAAGCAGGAATTCATCCAAATTATAAAAAAGCAGTGGTGACATGTGCTTGTGGCAATACTTTTGAAACAGGCTCCGTGAAAGAAAATATTCGCGTTGAAACTTGTTCAGAATGCCACCCATTCTACACAGGACGTCAAAAATTCGCTGAAGCAGGCGGACGTGTTGATCGTTTCAATAAAAAATACGGTCTTAAATAAGCTGAACTTTAAGCGATCAAACAGGCAAGTATTTATCTTGCCTGTTTTTTGATGGAAAAAATAGGAGACTATTCTGTTTGGAAATTTTTACTATGGTTTTCCAAAAACCTACAAATTATATACTGCAGCATCTAAAGCAGGATAACTCCTCTTGC
>NZ_CAMLDX010000034.1 GCF_946478885.1 uncultured Bacillus sp.
TTGATGGAATATTTTCCTTTAGTGGGATATTTGCCTTTGATGGAATATTTTCCTTCGGCAACTCTTTTATATACTCTTTTTTCGGCATTTCTTTTTTTGTACCCATGTTGATTTTCGTACCCGTTCCCGCGACAGGTGCCTCTTTCTTTATATGGCCTCCCCCTGTCGGGACTTTTATTTTCATACCGGGCATAATCATATCAGGATTACTAAGCTGAGAATTCATTTTTTTCAGCTCTTCAAAATTCACGCCGTACTTCTTGGCAATCTTCCAAAGAGTATCCCCTTTCTGTACGATATGGATCTTCACTCTGATTTCCCCTCCTATGCGTAAGTCCATACATTCTATGTTGAATTGGGCAAATTGCTAACAGACTTCATAAAAATTTATGCTTCATTTAGGTTAAATATGTTTTGCATTCTGTATTCCCGAATTTAACTTAAGTCTGGATACATATTTCTTCATATGAATAATTTTTCCATTACATTCGTTCCTACCATCTTCAAATACGTAAAAAAACAGAGATTTCAAAAGAACGTCTCTTCTCAAATCTCTGTCTATATATGCTTTATTTTTTTTGCAGCATTCTATCTAAAGCTAGCTTTGCCTTTTTGGCAACCTCTTTGTCAACTGTAACAATATTGTTCATTTCTCCTTGTTCAATGGAATCCAAACACCAAGCAAGGTGCGGAAGATTAATTCGATTCATCGTCAAGCAGGCACACATATATGGATTCAATGAAATGATATGGCGTTCCGGATATTTTTTAATAATTCGGTTCACTAAGTTCATTTCTGTGCCAATCGCCCAGGCAATTTCAGGGTCTGAGTTTTCAATTGTCTGAATGATATAGTTTGTAGAACCGGCCATATCGCTTAAGGCTACTACTTCCCGGCTGCATTCAGGGTGAACGATAATCTTCATATCAGGATACTTTCTCCTGACATCTTGGACATTTTCCACGGTAAAATTCTCATGCACAGCACAATGCCCTTTCCATAATATCACCTTTACCTTCTCTAACGGGCCATCAAAAATTAGTCTATGCTCAATCGGGTCCCATTCTGCCATTTCATCTAATGAAATCCCCAAATTATAAGCTGTATTGCGCCCTAAGTGCCGATCCGGAAGAAATAATAATCTTTCTTTTTGCTCCAGTGCCCATGCCACCATTTTTTCCGCATTCGAGGAAGTCACGGTTGCTCCGCCATGTTCACCAACAAATGCCTTAATCGCAGCGGTGGAATTGATATATGTTAATGGGAGAATCGTGTCTCCATACAATTCAGTCAATTCATTCCATGCTCTTTCTGTCTGATAAATATTGGCCATATCTGCCATGGAACAGCCGGCGCGCATGTCAGGCAGGATAACTTTCTGCTTATCTGTTGTTAATATGTCCGCGGTTTCCGCCATAAAATGGACTCCGCAGAATACGATATATTCAGCATCACGATTTTTAGCTGATATCTGTGCTAATACTAAAGAGTCTCCTGTCGCATCAGCAAATTGAATAACCTCATCCTTCTGATAGTGATGTCCTGGAATAAAAAGTCTCTTGCCTAACTTTCCTTTTATTTCTTTCACTTTATTTTCTAATTCTTCAGTTGACATTTGATTGTATTTTTCAGGTATTACTGTATTCATTACCGACTGAAATATAGCCATGTACCCCTCACCCTTTTATCTTTAGTTTCTACACGACTTTTACTTTGACACTGATATCGAGTGATTTAACAGTATGTGTTAAATAACCGAGTGAAATCACATCGACCATTGTATCTCTGTAGCCTGCCAAAATTGAAAGATTGATCCCCCCGGAAGCCTCTGTTACAATTCCTTCAGGAACAAGTTTATTCCATTCTTTGATTTCCGCAGGAGTACGGTTATCAAACATAATCACATCGGCTTTTGCCGCAACGGCTTCACGTACTTGCTCTTCCGTTTCTACTTCTACTTCGATTTTAACCATATGACCAAGCTGCGCACGCGCTTTTTCTACTGCCTTTGTAATAGAACCGGCAAAAGAAATATGATTATCCTTAATCATGACAGCATCATACAAACCAAATCGATGATTAAATCCTCCACCTGCTGTAACGGCATATTTTTCCAGCATCCGCAGACCCGGGGTAGTTTTCCTTGTATCAACGATTTTTATGGACGGATTATTCAAGGTTTCAACTGCTTTTCTTGTTTGTGTGGCAATTCCGCTCATTCGCTGAATAAGATTCAAAACAACACGTTCACCTGATAACAGGCTTGTCACATTTCCTTTTACTGCTGCAAAGGTTTGCCCTATCTCAATCCAGTCGCCATCCTTTACCCGAAATTGTACCTCAGCTTCCGGATCTAAAATGGAGAAACCGGTGCGAATGACTTCCTCCCCGCAGAAAATCCCGTTTTCCTTGGCAATAAATACTATTTCTCCTTTTTGCTCACAGCCAAATATTAATTCACTAGATACATCTCTATCACCGATATCTTCCAGAAAAAACTGTTCCAGCAACAGGCGCAGTTTCACTTTGTTCAATTCGCTCACCCTTTATATGTTGAATAATTTGTTTTTTCTCCCAGTTTGCATCTTCATCCGGATAGTCCAATCGAAGATGTCCTCCGCGGCTTTCTGTTCTTTTCAGGGCCGCCTTTGTGACAAGCCAAGAACAAATTAACATCGATACTTTATTTAGTTCTTCCAATGTTAAACCTTCCAGATCTGCTTTTACCCATTGCTCAACATCATAGCCTTTCAGAAAATCTAATTGTCTCTCGAGGCTTTCCTTTGTACGAACAATTCCTACCCTATCCATCATAGTAGATTTTGTCAGTTCAATGTCTGGCAGATTCTTAGCAGGCGGTGCTGCTTTTGCCTGACAACAACAGTTCTGGGGCTTTTTCACTTTTACGGTATTTTTGTTAATAAAATCAGCCAGTCTGTTGCCAAAATATAGGCCTTCAAGCAACGAATTACTCGCTAATCGATTGGCACCGTGTACTCCCGTGCAAGCAGCTTCACCGATTGCATATAATCCGGGAATGGTCGTTTGTCCATTCAAATCGGTGCGAATACCGCCCATGAGAAAATGGCAGCCCGGCATAACGGGTATCTTGCCGCTTTCTAAATCAATTCCATGCTCCATGCAGATAGAAGCAACAGTTGGGAATTTCAGCGCAAAATGATCGATTGATGATATATCCAAATAGACAGTATGTCCCTCTTTTAATGCATGATAGATTGTCTGGGCAACAATATGTCTTGGTGCCAAGTCCTTATACGGGTGAACACCTTCCATAATGTAAACACCCTCTTCGGTCACTAATTTGGCTCCTTCGCCTCTTACAGCTTCCGAAGCAAGGCCGACAGCTTTTCCTTCAGCTGAAATGAGTGTAGGGTGAAACTGAATAAATTCCATATCTGAAAGCTCAGCACCTGCACGATAGGCCAAGGCAATCCCGTCACCCATTATCGTCTCAGCACTTGAGGTATAGCTATAAATCTGTCCAAGACCGCCTGTTGCCATGACAATATGCTCTGCATACACTTGCATTGTACTGCCGTCCACTCTTTTCACTTTAACGCCGACACATCTATTTTCGGCAATGATTAATTCATATACCGTGCTATTTTCCATTAGGGTCACATGATCCATTTGTGTTTTTAAAAAGTCAATCACTGTCTTTCCCGTTGCATCCCCTCCGCCATGAATAATACGCTTCTCACTATGAGCTCCCTCTAGCCCCAGCTTAATTTCTCCGCTTGAATCACGGTCAAACGGACAGCCATCCTTAATTAGCTCCTTAATTAGCTCCGGTGCTTCCTTTGTCATCATCGCAACTGTTTCACTGTTATTATGGTGGCGACCCGCTTCCATTGTATCCCGGTAGTGCTTCTCAGCATGATCCATTGCTGAAAGTGCCACAGCAATCCCGCCTTGAGCTAAATAAGAATTACTTACTGTCAGTTCTGATTTTGTGAATATTATCACATGCAAGCTATGATTTAGCTTCTTCGCTAATTGTAAGGCAGCAACCCCGCTGCCAATAATGATAACATTCCCTTGCATTTCCCTTCATCTACCCTTCCCAAGTTAACAGGTGTCTTGACACATATATTTACATAGATTTAAACTATTGACAAGCATTTTTTATTCTTTCCCATTTATTCGCTATAATCGTAAGTGAATCGTGAACACTAGGACCATTAAAAAGCTCAATGTTATCAATTGGGGCAAAAAAAGCAGGTGAATACCATTGAAATATTTTGATTACGCAGCAACGACTCCAATGGATCAAGATGCCGTTGAAGTATATGTGAAGGTTGCAACACAATATTACGGCAACACAGGAAGCCTCCATGATATAGGCGCGGCTGCAAAGGAAATTTTAGAGAATTGTCGCCAGGAATTTGCAAATATACTCGGTGTTGAGAAATCCGGCATTTACTTTACAAGCGGCGGTTCCGAGAGCAATTATCTCGGGATTCAAGCTTTACTTTCAGCACAAAGAGTTAAAGGAACTCCCCATATCATTTCCAGTATAGCCGAGCATTCTTCCATACGCAGTACTTTGGAGCTGCTATCAAGAGAGGGATGTGAAGTCACTCTTCTTCCCTTTAATAAAGAAGGGAGAATTGAGCTTGATACAATCAAGGAAACCGTTAGGAACAATACTGCTTTAATCGCTATCCAACATGGAAACTCAGAAATCGGTACACTCCAGCCAATCGAAGAGATCGGAGAATGGTGCCGAAAGCATGAGATATTATTTCATTCCGATGCTGTTCATACATTTGGCAAAATTAATCTGCACCCTTTTACCAAAGCCGTTGACAGCTTTTCCTTATCAGGGCATAAGTTTTACGGACCAAAGGGGAGCGGGGTTACTTATGTCAATCCGAAACTGGCATGGAAACCGCATTATCCGGGTACGACCCATGAAAATGGCTTTCGCCCCGGCACATTAAATGTACCGGCTATTGCAGCCATGACAATTGCCGCACAGAAAATGACAGGTCAATTAGAGAAAACATATACCGATGCAACGAAATTACGCCAGCTGTTTCTGTCAGAGATAGGTGAAGCGAAGAAGTACATGACGATATACGGTTCCAATGGGACACAGCAATTGCCGCATACTCTGGCAATGAGAATTCATGGAGTGGAAGGCCAATGGACCATGCTTGAATGCAATCGACGCGGCTTTGCCATTTCAACGGGAAGCGCCTGCAGCACAGGTCTCAAATCCCCGTCAAAAACAATGACAGCCATGAATATACCGGATAAACCGGCAAAGGAAATGATACGAATTTCCTTTGGACGTGACACGAAGGCACAGGATGTGGTTGATCTCGGTAAAACACTGATTCAAATAGCTGAGCAAGTATCCAGATAGGAGGAAAGCAGATTGACAGAAAGAAAGAAGATTCTTGGAGAGGAAAGGCGGGAGATGCTGCTTCATTTATTAAAAAACAGCCCACTTCCTCTAACCGGGAGTGAACTGGCAGAAGTAACGAATGTCAGCAGACAGGTGATTGTCGGGGATATGACCTTATTAAAGGCACGAAATGAACCGATTATCGCCACAAGTCAAGGATATTTATATATCAAAAATGACTCGCCTGAACCAATCTTCGAACGAATCATAGCTTGTTCCCATCCTCCCGACCGAACAGAGGAGGAATTATATTTATTAGTTGATCACGGAGTAACGGTAAAGGACGTCAAAATTGTCCATCCAGTATACGGTGACCTGACAGCATCCGTTCAGGTCTCAAACCGAAGCGAGGTAAAGCAGTTTATAAATAAGATTAAGGCCACCAGTTCTTCGTATTTATTGGAACTAACAAATGGTATACATCTCCACACGCTCAGTTCTTCCTCGGAAAAAGCATTGAACGAAGCTGAGGAAGCATTAAGAAAAGCAAATTTTCTCATAGCCGGAACCTGACAAATAAGCAGGTTTTCGTTGAAAAAATCTATCTTACTGAATAGATGGAGGGCTCATAAGGAAACGAATTCCTTATGAGCCCTCCATCATTTATTTTGCCTGTATTTGATAATATGGGTAGCTACCTAATATTTTTACATGGCAGTCAAGTGCTTCCAATTCAGCTATAGCTCCTGGAATTAATATTTCATCAAGCACAGTATCAATATCAATGATAAAGAAATAGTTGCCGAGACCTGTCTTGGTTGGTCTTGACTCAATCTTAATCAAATTCAGTTTTCTCCATGCAAAAGCTGATAACACCTGATGAAGAGCTCCGGAACGGTCTGAAGGGAGTGTCACCATTAACTTCGTTTTATAGCCAACAAAGGTGGGAAGAACCGGCAGCTTAAGCGGCTGCTTCGATAAAAAAATGAAGCAGGTACTGTTATAAGTAAAGTCATGGACATCATACTTTGCAATGACGAGCCCATACTCTTCAGCAGCTAATTCATTGGCAATGGCTCCAATAGGCATGTCTGCATTTTCCGCTACAAACTGTGCGGCTGAGGCTGTAGAAGTCATGGTTTGTGTCTGAACACCCTTTAATTCTTGATGAAGAAACTTATGGCATTGTGCAATGGCATGTGAATGACTGTAAACGGCCGTTATATTCTGCCAATTATTCAATTGATTCGGATGAACCATCAAATGCTGGCGAATCGGAGCAGAGACTTCACCTCTAATCGGTAAATCCACTTCATGGATTAAATAGTCCAATGTAATATTCACTGTTCCTTCCAAAGCATTTTCCAGCGGTACAACGGCTACCTCAATTTCATCATTAACTACTGCGTCAATGCAATCCGGTATTGTTGCATAGGCAATAGCTTCTTCTCCCGGAAACATAGCACGTACTGCCAAATCAGTAAATGTTGCTCTCGGGCCTAAATAACCTGTTTTCACAATCTTTTCTCCCCATTGTCTATTTTTTCGTATAACCACTACTTTACCACTTATTATTCTTTATGTATATATGAAAAGAGCCTTCACGCTTTATTTCAAGGCAATAACAGAGAGATGCATCCTTACCGTACATCATCATGCTGTATATACCCCATTTGGGCAATGAAAAGCAGAAAAAAAGGGCTAAATTCAGGTACGTGTCACTCACGCACCTGAACCAAGCACCTCTACTTTTTCGACAAACTCAAGTCTTCTGAGCTTTTCGAGCAATTCTTCTATATCCATTTCAATTCCTACTGTGTTCACCGATAACGTGACATTCGCCCTTCCTTGCAGGGGAATCGTCTGATGGATCGTTAACACATTACATCCGGATGCAGCCACGATCTGTAGAAGCTGTGACAAAGTACCTGAGCGATCCTCTAAATAAAAGAATAAAGTAATGAGACGTTCTTTCACAATCCTGTGAAATGGGAAGACCGTATCACGATATTTATAGAACGCACTTCTGCTTAAATCTACTCGCTGAACCGCATCCCAAACAGATTCGGCCTTTCCTCTCTCGATCATTTCCTTTGCTTCAAGTGTTTTCTTCATTGCTTCTGTCAGTACATCTTCTCGGACTAAATAAAATTTTTTATTCGATTTATCCTGCTTCATTCTTCTCCCCCATTACTAAAGAAGGCTACTCAATGAACTCAAACTCAAATTCCAACAGCTTAACGGTATCCCCGTCCTTGGCTCCTCTTTCACGTAATGCCTCATCTACACCCATGCCTCGCAGTTGGCGGGCAAAACGCCTTACTGATTCATCTCTGGAAAAGTCGGTCATTTTAAAGAGCTTTTCAACAGCATCTCCTAATAAAATAAAGCTGCCGTCTGGCCCCCTTGTAATTTCGAATTCTTTTTTGTCTGCTTCGTGCTTGTATAGAACATGGTGTGCAGCGTCTTCCTCTTCAGTCTGCAGCGGGAATTCCGGAGTATCCTCCAATTTATCGGCAATCGCAAATAATAATTCACGAAGACCTTTTTTCGTTAGGGCAGAAATCGGAAAGATCGGATAATCCTCCGAAAGCTTTTCCCTAAACTCTTCCAGATTTTCTTCTGCACCAGGCATATCCATTTTATTGGCAACAATAATTTGCGGTCTTTCTGTCAGACGTAAATTGTATTCTTCTAACTCACGATTAATCGTAATATAATCCTCGTACGGATCGCGTCCTTCTACAGAAGCCATATCGATTACATGAACAATAACTCTTGTTCGTTCAATATGCCTTAAAAATTGATGACCCAGTCCAACACCTGAATGGGCTCCTTCAATCAGTCCCGGCAAATCTGCCATTACAAAGCTTCTTCCATCCTCGGTTTCTACCATTCCTAAATTAGGAACGAGGGTGGTGAAGTGATATTCCGCAATTTTCGGCTTTGCGGATGACACAACCGATAACAACGTCGATTTTCCAACACTCGGAAAACCAACCAGTCCGACATCTGCTAAAAGCTTTAATTCGAGAATAACTTCCCGTTCCTGTCCCGGTTCACCATGCTCTGAAAGCTCGGGAGCCGGATTAGCAGGAGTTGCAAAACGGGTATTTCCCCTGCCTCCTCTGCCGCCTTTCGCGATAACGGCCCGCTGGTTATGTTCTGTCAAATCCGCAATGACCACTTCAGTTTCGGCATCCGTTACGACTGTTCCAGGGGGAACCTTCACAATCATATCCTTGGCGTTTTTTCCATGCTGATTCTTAGACATTCCATGCTCGCCACGGGGTGCCTTAAAATGGCGATTATAACGAAAATCCATTAAAGTGCGAAGACCTTCCTCGACTTCAAAAATAACATTCGCCCCATTACCGCCGTCGCCGCCAGCAGGTCCGCCCTTTGGAACATATTTCTCGCGACGAAAAGCAACCATTCCATTACCGCCGTCGCCGCCCTTCACATATATTTTCACTTGATCGACAAACATAAATTAGTATCCTCCTGTATCCGTAAAACAGCTTGTCATCCTTGTACATTTTCCTTTGCTGGGACAAAACATTCAAACGTAAATTCCTCTTCCGTCATCTCCAACTGCTTCATCGTTTTGCCAAAGGAGGCATGCTGCATAAATTCTTTAAGATGCGCTTTATTTATTATTATTCCACTAAAATCAAAAAAGAAACGAGCCCCCTGCGGCTGCGGTTCAATGGAAATCATCAAATGATTATCGGCATATAGCTGAACCGCTTCATTTAAACATGCAAAAAACCGGCAGATCCACTCCGACATGACCTGATCATCTAGGCCATTGCATTTAGAATCATTCACCACTTCAAATTCAAGGTGGAATGAATAGCTGTTCCAATTATGTGTCAGCAATAATCCGGTAAATTGCGGGATATCTAAATTTGATAGTTTTGTTTCATTCTGCGTTTCGATCACAATTTCCTCAATTATTCTGCGAGCCCGGTCAATTTTATTTAAATCCAAATTTCCTTTTATTAATTGCAATTTGTTTAACCAGTCATGCCGCACATGACGCAACATGACGACAGTATCCCATTCCTTATTTATCATAAAATAATACTCCTACACATATATTTAAGTGCCAGAAGACTACTTCCTGCTAGTATATCAAAAAAGCTTGATTGAGTATGTAATTTGGAGGAAAATAATTGAATTCTTCTTAGTTTAAGGGAATCAATCGCTTCAATGGAACAATCGCTTCTCATGTTATTGTAAAATGGGCAAAAACTTTAGTCAAAAGAAAACCAAAAAGAAAACTCTAACCCATTCCGGTTAGAGTTTTCATATCTCTTATGCTTCTTGTGCTGTAGGGTATACACTTACTTGTTTACGGTCACGGCCTAAACGTTCAAATTTAACAACACCGTCAACCTTTGCAAATAGAGTATCGTCTCCACCACGGCCAACATTTACTCCTGGATAAATTTTCGTACCACGTTGACGGTAAAGAATGCTGCCGCCTGTTACGAATTGTCCATCAGCACGCTTAGCGCCTAAACGCTTAGCGATAGAGTCACGACCGTTCTTTGTAGAACCTACCCCTTTTTTAGATGCAAAAAACTGAAGATCTAATTTTAGTAGCATGAATTCCACCTCCTACTTTTTGAAGGTTATTGTTATATACTGACCATATTGTTCCTCAATCGATTCTAAGGAAATAACCATCCCCTCGAGTAAGATTTGGATTTTTTCCTGAATAGATTCCGGGAGACTTTCCGGAATCGAACAGCGCAGGAAACCGTCTTTTCCTTGCTCGATTTTGGGTGTTACACCTGTTAACTCATGAATGGCATTAATGGTTCCAAAGGACACGGCAGAAGCTCCTGCACAGACAATGTCTTGACCCTTCTCGGCAAATAAAGCATGTCCGCTCATGGAAAACGATTGAATAGAACCTGTTTTTTTACGATAAATCGTAATATTAATCATTGCTGCTCAGCCTTATGCGTTGATTTTTTCGATAACAACTTTAGTGTATGGCTGACGATGACCTTGCTTTTTGTGGTAGTTTTTCTTTGCTTTATATTTGAAAACAATGACCTTTTTAGCCTTACCATTTTTTTCAACTTTTGCTGTAACAGTAGCACCTTCAACCACTGGGCTTCCTACTTTTACATTTTCACCGCCGACAAAAAGAACTTTATCAAAAGTAACTGTATCGCCTGCTTCAGCATTCAGCTTTTCAATGTAGATCGCTTGACCTTCTTCTACCTTTACTTGCTTACCGCCTGTTTCGATAATTGCGTACATAACTGCACCTCCTCCTAAACTAAGACTCGCCAATCGCAGGTGAATTGCCTGAAAGCAACTACTTAAAAACCTGTTCCGAGCGGTTGTAGCACGGGTGCTACAAACATAACATAAAAATACTACCATAAAGAGAAATTGTCTGTCAATCATATTTTTCCAAACATCAATGTAGCTGTAGGATATGGTAGTATGGCCGGTCAGAAGGTTTTACCTGAAAACAGATGGAACAAGCTAAGGATTCTTCTATCCTTCTTTGATGAAAACCTTGATTGCCGCAAAATATTTTTTTCACTTCCTCGGTCGTTTCAATGATGACCTCGCTAAGATCTCCGCTGCGGAATTCAAATAATTCCCGTTCAAGGCGGAAGGCGATTGTTTCGGGACTTGGAATACGGCCTGTGCCTTCACAGACCGGACATCTGCTAAGCATCGCTTCTGAAATCGATACCTTTGTCTTTTTCCGCGTCAATTGCAATATTCCGAGTGAGGTAAAGCCGATTAAGTTTGTCCGGCGCTGATCCTTCCTTAATTCTTGCTCCATTTTTTGCAGTACTTGTTTTCTTTCCTGTTCCTCTCTCATGTCGATAAAATCAATTAAAATGATTCCTGCTAAATCACGGAGTCTGATCTGTCTCGCCGCTTCCTCAGCAGCCATCAGGTTTGTTTTCAGCACCGTGTTTGCCAAATCCTGTGTTCCGGAATATTTCCCGGTATTCACATCGATAACCGTTAAGGCCTCTTCCTCATCAATAACCAAATACGCCCCTTTATCAAGCCAAACAATCCGCCTTAAGACCCGTTCAAGTTCGCTCTCTAACCGATAGAGCGAGAAAATATTTTCCTTTCCCGTGTAAAGGCTGATTGTCAAAGCAGGAAAGACCTGTTGGAGTTTTTCCAATATGCCGCGGTCATCTGTGATAACTTCAATCTGCTCAATTGCCTGTGTGATTTCTTCGCGCAATGCCGCGAGAAACATATCACGTTCAAAAAGTTTTGCCGGTTTTTTCAGCATCTGAGCCTGACGCTCAAACTGTTGATATTCCATTCTCAATTCTGCCAGTTCCTGCTCAATCTCAAGCGCTGAAGCCGATTCACTGGACGTACGGAAAAGTAGCCCCTCTTCCGGCTGTTTAATATCATATCCGTAATGACGCCAATTTTCCCGTATGTCCTGCTGGAGAATTTTTTTCGATATAGCCACATATTTTCCTTTCGGCATATAGACGAGATGCTCGCCAGAGAGTTCAATAATCCCTGTCAATCTCGGTCCCTTTGTTCCAGTCGCATCCTTTTCTACCTGAACCAGAATCCTTTCCCCCTGGTGCACATAGGAGGAAATGCTGCGCTTTTCCTTGACAGCCTTGTCATCCTTTGCCAATACAAAGGACGACAGCTTATCCCGGTGAAGAAAACCGTTTTTCCCTTCTCCTATGTCTACGAAAGCAGCATTCATTCCTGGAAGCACCTTCGTGACGGTCCCAAAATACACATTACCAACAAGAGACTCGTGCCTTGGCTGCCTGACAAAGAGTTTTTCGACCTTGTCTCCGTTCAAAAGGGCATAACGTTTCTCTCTTGTTAACCCATTAATAATTAATTTCATCCAACCTATTTCCTCGCTTTTCCCATGAAAAAATGAGTGAAAAGATCGGTTTCCACTCACGATTCCAAATACTATCCATTTTTATTATCGCTATTTAATAGGGATAAAGCAACTCTCCAATTTTGGCCGATAGCATCTTTTCCGTAAAATAAGCATGGAGGATTTCATTTTCATCCAGTTGAAACGATTCATGATCTTCCCTTTCAATAATGATTAAATGCTTATAGCCGCGCTGGAAGCGTTGTAAAACACGAAGAATAGATTCATCTTCTGAAACATGAATCTGCTTTAAAACCTGGAAATCTATCTTCTTCCCATAATATCTCTCTAATAAAAAACGAACAAATACATAACGGCTTTGCTTCCATTCGTAATAAAGAGAAAAGGATAGAAAGCCAATGATGATGAGTATATTTAAATTAAAGGGCTGCAGCGCAACAACAATAATAGTAAAGAGCAGCAAACTGATTGCTGAGATCAGCATGGTCCGGCGATGGGCCAGCGGAAAAGATTCCTTCAAGGATCTCCAAAGATAGAGTAGCTTTCCCCCGTCCAGCGGCCAAATTGGCAAGAGATTGAAGATTAATACCATGATGTTAAACTCGATAAATGTCTGATAAAGAGCATTAGGCACCCATGATAACTGATGAAAAAGAAATGCAACTCCCATCAACCATATATGCTGCAAGGGACCGGCCAGAATTACAATCGTTTCTTCCTTAATTGGTCGATTTCCATGTTCATCCATTTCCGCAACTCCGCCGAATGGAAGCAGAAAAATTCTTTTGATTCGCCATGATAAATGCGCAGCAGCAAATGCATGTCCAAGTTCGTGAATAGTGACAATGATTAAAAAAAGTGAAAGTTCAATAAAATGACCAGTCAAAATCGCAAAAGCAATCACAAGCCAGAGCAACGGATGAATTTGAATACAGGATAATACCTTTAATGCCCTCATCAATTGGAATCACCTGGACTCGGTTGTATCACCTGACCGGGATCAACAAATTTCTCCCCCTCTTTAATGGCAAAATAAAAAGAACCATGGGTGCTATTTTCAGGAGTGGTAGCTTTTCCAACATGGGCGCCTTTTTCCACATATTCATATAAACTGACATCAATGCTGCTTAAATTTCCATACCACGATTCACTTTTATCAGCATGCTGAATCACGACGGCATTCCCGAACCCTTCCTTCTCTCCAACAAACGAAACAAACCCTCCGTTCATTGCTTCCACAGGTGCATCCTTGGCAATTTCAATCGTGATTCTCTGACCATTTTCACCGAACTCCTCCAGGATTTTTCCCGATGCAGGCAAAGCGTATTGAATATCGTTCATAATTTCCTTCTGCTTGTTGCTGTTAGTAGATGGTAACAAAGCTAGTTGTTCTCCAAAGGTACTTTCATACCATTCAGAAACCGCAGCAAATTGAAAATCCTCTTCCATCGATTTGGCTACAAACTCTCTTGCCCCATCAAGTACCGGTGATTGGTTACGATAGATAATCGCAATGATTAAGACGAGGCAAGCCGATGCAAGCAATTTGAAAATCCAAACCTCTTTGCGAAACAACGGGTGGCTTTCTTCCTCAATCGGACCGCTTTCAAATGATTCGTGGTTCTGAAATCCATAGCGTTCCTCATCCTCAGTCCACGGGAGTCTTGTCTCCATTTGCTTTGTCATCCGCTCACGATCTTTTTTTCGTTTTTCGATCCTTTTTCGAATATCATCCCTTCTTGCATGCATGTATTCTCCCACCATTCTTTACACCATAATAGTAGTACAAGTGTATGTCCCATGGATTTGGAATATGACTTAAGCAGAACATAAAAAAGCCGGAGACAACGGTCCCCGGGTTATTTTCCGCCAAAAAATCTTTTCAATTTTGAGAATACGCCTTTTGATTCTTCATCTAAAGGCTGGAGCGGGATCGATTCACCTAAAATACGTCTGGCAATATTCCTGTATGCAATACTTGCCCGACTATTAGGATTAAAAGCAATCGGTACACCGCTGCTCGATGCCTTAATAACCTCCTCATCATCTACCACAATTCCAAGTAATTCAATCGATAAATGATCAGTGACATCATCTACACTCCACATATCGCCTTCTCTCATCATGTGGCTCCGAATTCTATTAATAATCAGTCTAGGAGATTCAATATTCTCCTCTTTCTCAAGCAATCCAATAATTCGATCGGCATCTCTCACTGCAGGAGCCTCAGGCGTTGTAACAACAATCGCTTTATCAGCACCGGCTACAGCATTTTTATACCCCTGTTCTATCCCGGCAGGACAGTCAATAATAATATAATCATAGTCTTGTTTTAAGCTATTGACCAACGTTTTCATTTGTTCAGCCGTGACAGATGTTTTATCACTTGTTTGGGCAGCAGGGAGAAGAAATAGGAGATCTTCAAATCGCTTATCCTTAACTAGTGCCTGATGTAATTTACATCGTCCTTCAACGACATCCACAAGATCATAGATAATTCGATTTTCAAGTCCCATGACAACATCAAGGTTTCGCAGACCGATATCAGTGTCCACTAAACATACACGTTTTCCTTGAAGTGCCAATGCTGTTCCAATGTTTGCGGAGGTGGTTGTTTTTCCAACTCCTCCTTTCCCGGATGTTATGACTATCGCCTCTCCCATCCTAAAGGCCCCCTTCCAATTTCGTTAAATTCGGTCTAAGCTGCATTAAAACTTGCAATCTATCAATTATAATTTGATTGTTCTCATCTATGTATGCACATTCCATTTCCCGTTTTTCCTGTTCTTTATCGAAATCAGGGGCACGGTTTATATACTCGGCAATGCGTATTTGTGAAGGGATCATGATGGCTGCAGCAACAACTGCTTCTTTATTGCCGTTACAGCCTGCATGGGCAACCCCCTTTAAAGCTCCCATGACAAAAATATTACCTCCTGCCATAATGGTTCCTCCCGGGTTTACATCACCGATTAAAAGGAGATCACCCGGCACCTTTATTACTTGTCCTGAACGAACAATCTTTGTAAGCGAAACGATCTCTTGCTCTTCTTTCATTTTCACGGCTTCTTCTACCGTCATGACACTGGAATCCATGCTGTCTACAATAAAATTCTTTTTTTGTCTGATAATCTCCATTATTTCTTCTTTTTGTTCTTCTGATAAATAACGGTAACCCGCTTGAACCTTGACTTTTAACAGCTGTTCCGCATCCTGGGTCCGAGCCGTTTCCGACAATTTCATTTGAAGCTCTCTTTTTAACTCATCATAGGAACAGAGATGATCAAGATGTAAGGTTAGACCATCCTTCGTTCCTTTGATCGTTACATTTTGATTTTTTATCATTACAAGTATTTCACCTCAATCCGGGCACTTTCCAATCTTAGTTATTAAAAAGATCGATATCGACAATAAATTCCTTCAATTATTATACCATTTACATCATTTCGTACCATATTTTTCATGAAACGTTATCATCCTATAGAAAAAACCGCTGTAATACTTCGACAAAAATCGTTCAAATTCCTTTTTCTTAAAATGGCTCAACCATACAATCTCTATATTTTCACACTGCCATGAACATAAAAAAGGAAACGACTAAAGCAGCACGGCCTTAATCGTTTCTTAAAGCTTCCGCAAAATTCTCCAAGTATTTTTTCAGCGGGTAAGCAATTATGATGATGAAGATAAAGTTAAATAATAAAGTTGGCCATAGACGCATATCAAGATAGTCAGAAAAGCCCATATCTGTCAGTTGAATAAGAAAATTCATTTCGTATACGCCTAATTCCAAAAGAGACACCCCAAATAACACCACAACGGAGGAGACAAGAATATTGGACTGCAGAATTTTCATGATCCATGCGATGATATAAGCTATTAGCGGAATCATAAATAAATAAATGCCGATGATTTCGGTATATACGATATCAAAAAGCAAACCGAAAATAAATCCGTACAGGATACCACGCTTCCTGTCGACATAAATCGTAACAAAGAGAATCAAAATCATTAAAAAATGTGGCACGATAATCCACTTGCTGCGAAAAAGATCGGCTGGCCATAATTCAATAAATAGGCTTTCGAGGAGAAAGCCAAAAAAAATTAAAGCAGGAAGAAGGAATTTTTTCACTTTTCCTCCTCCTCTTCCCCACCCATCATATCAAGTACTTCAGGCTGTGTCATTTCGCGTTTGACGACCATAACATGCTCAATGTCATAAAAATCCGCACCAGGTTTTACATAAGCCATTTGCGTTAAGCCGTACTCATCTGGAACGACCTCTTCCACCTTGCCGATCATTAACCCTGAAGGAAACACCCCGCCAAGACCTGATGTTTGAACAGTTTGACCTTTTTCAACTTTCGCTTCATAAGGAATTCGCTTCATAAGAAGCATTTTTTTCTTTTGATCATAGCCTTCGATTTGGCCGAAGACCGCCTCTCCTAAGATTTCCACTGAAACCCGGTTTGAAACATCAGTAGAGCTTAACAGCTGGACCGTTGATGTAAATTGACGGCTGTTTTTCACCTTGCCAATTAGGCCGGTTGAGGTAATAACCGCCATTTCACTCTCAATTCCATCAGTAGAACCCTTATTAATAATCAACAGTTCATCCCAGCGATCCGGATTACGACCGATGACCGTTGCCTGAATCGGTTCATAATCGTTTAAGGCTTTCTTTTTATCTAATATGTCACGAAGCTCTTTGTTATCCTTTGTTAAGCTTTGAACCTTTGCTTCAAGCTGTGCAAATTCATTTAGCTTTGCTTTTAATTGTTTATTTTCTTCGTATGTATTTTGCAAGTCGCTGATATTTTCAAAAAAACCGGCAATGTAATGCGCCGGTCTTGACACAAGGGTTTGAGCTAGGCCGGTCGTATCTTTAACGAATTGCTCCGGCCAAGTCAACTCTTTACGTTCTTTAAGTGAAAACCCTATTAATGCCACGAGAATAATAATGCTAACAAGCAAAATAATCAGACGTTTGTTCAAAAAGAACTGTGGCATTTACTACACCTCTATATTCAGCTTAGCGAGAATTTCGCGCTTTATTTTTAAACAAATGAATGTGTTCAAGTGCTTTTCCTGTTCCGATTGCCACACAATCAAGCGGATTTTCGGCAATGAGGACAGGCATTTTCGTTTCTTCACTAATCACTTTGTCTAAGTTTCGTAAAAGGGCTCCTCCACCGGTCAGTACAATACCACGGTCCATGATATCAGCTGCCAGTTCTGGAGGAGTTCTCTCCAAAGTTTGTTTAACGGCATCCACAATGGCGTACACTGTATCACGTAAAGCCGTGGAGATTTCTTTTGCCGTAATTTCAATCGTTTTTGGAAGTCCGGTTAATAGATCACGACCGCGAATTTCCATATTTTCAATATCATCGGCATCACCGGCCGAGCCGATTTCCATCTTAATAATTTCAGATGTCCGATCTCCGATCATAAGATTATACGTCTTGCGGATATAACTCACAATGGCATCATCCATCTCATCACCAGCAATACGAATCGATTGGCTGGTCACGATGCCACCAAGAGAAATAATTGCCACTTCTGTCGTTCCGCCGCCAATATCTACGACCATGCTACCCGTTGGTTCCCAAACAGGGAGATTAGCCCCAATCGCTGCAGCGAAGGGCTCCTCAATCGTATAAGCATCACGCGCTCCAGCCTGACGCGTTGCATCGATGACCGCTCTTTCTTCAACTGCCGTAATGCCTGAAGGCACACAAACCATAACATACGGTTTTCCTGAGAAAAGTCCTTTTGTTTTCAATGCTTCGTTAATGTAATATTTCATCATTACTGCCGTTGTTTCATAATCAGCAATCACTCCATCCTTCATAGGGCGGAGTGCCACCACATTTCCTGGCGTACGTCCAATCATATTTTTCGCATCATTTCCAACCGCAACAATCGTTTTTGTATCTTTTTGGATCGCTACGACAGAAGGCTCCCGTACAACGATTCCTTTTCCTTTAACATACACAAGTGTATTTGCAGTACCCAGATCTATTCCAAGATCTCTAGTGCCTAATCCAAACATGGTTGTATCTCCCTTTCTCCAAACAAGATCCATCACTTTCAAATATGGTCCATTTATCCTTTTATTTCCGTAACGCTTCATCCTTCATTATTGTTAAAAGAAACCCTGTCTTGTATACACATTAGTTTCAAGGAATAGATGTTTCATCCTTCGACAGGGAACTCCCCAATATATCTTTTAAAAGCTTAACGAAATAAGAAAACACCGTTCGTTGAAGTATCTTTCGTCCTTTAATTTTTATTCACAGACAATATGCATCTTCGGCAATCCTGATTGTTCAATCTTTAGCAAAATAAGACAATAGACAATAAAAAATCACAAACTATATTATAGACTAACATGCAAGAAAATCATAGTGTTATAAATACCCTTTCTCCTTCAAACTGACAAATTTATTTTCGCCAATGATGAGATGATCGAGTAATTCGATACCTATAATCTTCCCGCATTCGCTTAATCTCTTGGTTACTTCAATGTCCTCATGGCTTGGTGAGGGGTCGTAGGGTAGGAGCCGTACGCCTTACTTTGTTCCCAAAGCAGATTTTACAATTCCCCCCTCAGAACCGTACGTACACCTTTCAGCGTATACGGCTCGCCAGTTGACTAATCGGAATTTGCTTCTCATAATAGCATGTATTAATTGGACAACAGCTTTCATGTTATATTTTCTCATTTTCTTGTCTTAGGCAAGTCTTTAAGTTTCACAAAATGATGCAGTTTATCATTTCCATCCTTATCTTTCTCAACTAAGCAGAAAACCCCTTGTTTGTGTCTTCTCAGGCTGAATGCAACTTTCTTTGAAGTACTTCTTCGTTTATTAGCCAGTGTTTTAATAAAACTACTTTCGGCTAGATAAAATAACTTATTAAGGTGATGATAGTTACATGCCAGCTTATAATAGTTCGCAAATCCTCTTAACTCAGTATTATAGGTATAAAGGATTTGTATTTCCGAGCTGTTAAGGAGTTTTGCTCGATGGATAATTTTAAAATTCTCTAAGTTACCATATCCGTTTTTTCTTGCAAATTCCTTAATTTTCCTGTCAGGAATTTCTAACTTGATAACACCTGATAAAGGTCTCTTTATGAATGGATGTTGATTAGGTTGATAACCGGCTCCTTTGACATGACCTTCATTCCATCTGCGAAATTGATATCCTAGAAAAGGAATTGGCTGTTCCAGATGAGCAATCAATGTTGTTTCATCGCAAAGTTCAAGATGAAGTTCCTTTTGAAGAAAGTATCTGATTATCTCCTTCATTTCTGCTGCACTTCGCTTTGATCCGGCAATCCCAACCACAAAATCACCGGCATAACGGACATATGTCATTCTCTCTCTCTGCCCATTATTGCCCCGCGGATCTACAGAAGGAACTTTTGCTTGTTTCTCCTTAAGTTCCTGAATATTGAGGATTAATTCCTGCCGACCTTGCCAATACTTATGACCGTTTCTCTCATCTTGACTTTTCACTCTTCGTGATAAATCCCTGATTTTCGAGTAAAACTTGATATTCCCTTCACTTCCTGCTCTAAAGTTGCCATTATCAAATTCCTTGATTTGCTTTTCCATAAAAAGATCAAACTCATGAAGATAGATATTGGCTAAAATAGAGGCTATCGCTCCACCTTGCGGTGTACCGCTGAACTTTTCATGAAATGGCCAGTTCTCCATGACACCACTAGTAAGGGCATTGTGAATAAGAAGCAGAAAACGATGGTCATTGATTTTCTTAGAGATCAGTTTTATTAGGATAGAATGATCAATACAGTCAAAGAAGCCTTTGATGTCCCCTTTCATACACCAAGTCAGATCTTTCCAGGTGTTTTTGATTTGGAAAAGTGCTGTATGACAGCTTCTACCTTTTCTAAAACCGTGTGAGTAATCTGAGAATACTGGCTCATATACATTTTCCAATATCATTCGCATAACTTCCTGTACTAGATTATCTTCGACATAAATCCCCAAGAACCTTTTTTTCAAATTCAATTTAGGAATGTAGCTCCTTTTTACAGGTGAAAAACGGTATGTTCCAGTTTTTAATTGTTCTATGATGTCTTCAATCCTTTGTAAACTGACACCTATTGTAGCTGTTCCTTTAGATAGGTTTCCCAGATTTGGAACTAGTTTTGCATTTGCTTTCATCCACAGCTCTTTACTATACATGAGACGATAACAATCTCTTACGATATTTCCTTTTTGAGAAGCAATCCTAATAACGTCTAACTGTCGAAATGGATTAACTGCCATATTCATGACTCCTTTCTAGTTAACGTTAACATCAACCTGTCTCCCTTCCCCATGCTAAACTCATTACAAGCAAACGTCGGGTATTATGGAGACTCCGTTACCATATGCAATTTTCATAGACCAGTGTCTCATAGCCATTTGGCATTTGCACTTAGGTAATCCCTGCATTATGACATAATTTTAGATACGTGATGTTTAGGTATCCCTTTCGACGGTTTCCTCACATTGAGGATTGAAGGACAAACCTTACTATGGGCAGGAAAGCGGAGATTTCCAGCAGACGTTCAGACGATATGTCTCCCATTTTGTCCTCATTGCCTGTTAGCTATCGTAGACAATGGCGCACCCATCGCTCATTCGTCTAGAATTCAAGCAGTCTAGCTTTTACCTTGCATCACTTGGTCTGAAGAACTGACTCGACGTTGGATAGCTTTGTCGTCTTTTCTCCTTTTTCACATCATGCTCTGTTTCCTCGATTGGTTTCCCTTCAAGGTAAGATGCTAACCATAGAAAATTGTAAGGATTTCTAGATTTTCTTAAAAAATCGCTAAAATTATGCACCTTGCAGGCGCACCCCGCTTGGATGGTTATGCAGGCAGATCACAGAAGCTGCTGACCTGCGGAGGGCTTCTTTATAGTAGGGTAAGAATCCGACGCCTTGCTTCGTTTCCTTAAGTAGGTTTCCAAGAACTCCCCTCCAAACCGTACGTACTCCTCTCAGAGTATACGGCTTTCCATTCATCCATCTAACTTTCCATTGTCATTTCGTTTTGTGCCTTGGAGGTCAGACTGCTTAATACTACTTTTGATTTCTCAACGGAGCCTTACGCTCCTTCCCAATTTCGTATTAAACTAGATAAACTGTTCTCCTTCGCCATGTAATAGGCTTTCCCTATCTCGGACTACTACGAGAACTCCGTTGCCATATCAGATATTCAGCATCCTCTTTCTTGCTTTGCAGCTTGAAATTTATCGCCTTATCAGGCATTATGCATAGCTGTATTTACAGCGTTCTGACTTAGGCAATCCCCATTTAGACATTTAGAAATATAGCATTTCATCGTTTCGGATGTGACTTTCACTCGTTTCTTCCATATGGAAGATGGACGAAGCAGTATCACTTCATATTTCTCGAAATCTATAAGAAATATGCATACTTCGTACAGCGTAAATCGTTACCTCCCGCTGAAGGTCCCCGTGGCCCCCTTGAGCTATCATTCAAGCAATTCAGCCTTCATCCTTATCTATGAATTTTCATCTCGCCATTCAGTCGTGCCTTGGTAACTAGACAACTTATGGCTTTTCCCAACATGCTACACTCCCCGCTTGGTTTCCCTTACGGATAAGTTGGCTGATGATAGGGTGAAAAATTGTGATATTTCCCTACTGCTTTGCTAAAGCAGATTTTCTATATGCCCTTATGGGCGCACAATTTCCCTCGGGTGAACAATCGAGGCATTGAGGCTCCCAATAAAAATAGTTTGCTTATGAAGAACTTGATTTTTTGTGTTTAAATACAGTGCGACGAAATGTTCTTGAGTAAGGAACCTCATGTCATTCATGACATATTTGGCACCATCTTCAGGGGAACGGATGACATAGCGGTCATCATAATTGAGGTTGGAAATGCGTCTGCCAATCTCTACAGCAGCTAATAATTGAACAGCCTTGGCTGTTCCGATTCCTTTAATTGAGGTAATTTCATTAAGCGTTGCATCCTTTAACAGCCTGAGCCCTTCAAAATGATTGAGAAGGCGATTTGCCAGCTGCAGGACAGATTCATCCTTCGTTCCCGTCCGCAGCATCAAGGCAATAAGTTCATGATTAGATAAACTTTCCGGTCCATGCTGGATAAACCGTTCTCGCGGCCGTTCATTCTTTGGAAAATCCCGTATGGTTAATGATTCATTCTGCACCATTTATTCCTCCCTAATTACAAGTACGGGAGGTGCAGGAAGATCAAACATGATAGCCTGCTTCAGCTAATTTCCGTATTGTTCTCGCAAGGGGCAAGCCCACAACAGCAAAATAATCTCCTGCGATTTTTTTTACTAGGAGACTGCCAAAGCCTTGAATTCCATAAGCACCAGCTTTATCAAACGGTTCGCCGGTAGCTATATATCGTTTGATTTCTTCATCTGTCAACTCCCAAAACACTACATCCGTTCTTTCAAAAAATACGGTTTCATAGTCCGGAGATACAATCGCAACGCCTGTGAATACAGAATGGGTTTTTCCGGAAAGGTTTTTCAGCATGGAAAATGCCTCCCTCCGGTCTCGCGGTTTTCCTAACACATGGTTGTCTATGGCAACAACAGTGTCAGAACCAATGACAAAAGATCCAGGATATTTTGTTGAAACGGCTTTCGCCTTCCTCAGACTAAGCTCTGTTACAATTTGAGCCGGCTCCCAGTACGAAGGATAGCTTTCATCCGCGTCACTGCTTACTGTTTGGAAGGATAAATGGAGATTTTCAAGAAGTTCCTTTCGGCGTGGAGATGACGAGGCCAAAATGAGGTTCTGCATGTTTTCACCTTTCCTTTAATTGAAGTAGGGAGATACTCTTTTATGTTAACATGATTATATTAGACAAACAATGTAAGTTCTGGTATTTCTTTATAAAATTTACTATTCTAAAAAGTCCATCCTTTTTACTTTCCAATGGGCAGATTTGCTTGCAGAAAATCTGCAATCTGCCCTCTAAGAGACTTATTTTCCCAGAAGGCAGCCATTTGTGTTATCCTGACAAATTTGTAGTCTTTTGTTAAAAAATAATTATATTAAAATACTTTTATATACACTTTATTTCCCGGGAAAATTTTGAATCTACAAATGACTATAATCATTATAATTCGTGATAAACAGCAAAAAATGTCAGTAAATGTTGTTGAATTGCTGTTTCCGTATCGGCATTCGGTTTTTCTATATAATTTTTTAATTGGGAGTCTCCTTCTTTTAATTCAGAATAGATTTGAAGGACCTGCTTACTATTTATTTTTTCCTTATCTATGGCAGTTAAGTTTTTTTCCAATTGACTCAATGCCGATTGTCTTTCCGCTGATAGTTTATCTGTTCCCTTCCGTTCATAAAAGGCCGCTGAAATAGATTGGTACATATCCGGTGCTGCAGCAAGTAGCTTCCTCTCATCCTCTGCTCCCACAGCTATGTTTTTCCCTCCTACCTTAATTTCCTTTGTGAACGTCTCTATGCCGCCTGCACTTATTTCTTGACTGAGCTTTTTCGCTTCCTCGGCAGTATTTGCTATCCCCACAAAAACGGCAAACTTTCCGGTCATCCCCAGTTCACTCATGTCCAGCACCTGTGCCGGGATTTCTGTATTGGTTAACGCTGTTTGCTCCCGCTCTGCTATTTCTCTGGAGGAATAAACTCCAGCCTGTACAACAAATGCTTCCACTTGCTTCAGAGTGAATTTTCTTCCTTCCTCAGATGCCACTGGAGCGGAAGACTGCTCCTGTCCCGCTACGGTTTCGCCTTTACTGACAGGGGAAGCTTTTTCTTCCGGCAAAACCATGTTCAGCATCGTTACCCCGAATATGGTTCCAAGAATAACAGCACACAATACAATCAGAAAAATAGTCGTCAGCCATTTGCGTTTTTCTGGATTCACTTCTCTCTTCTCTGGATTCATAAAGGGAAACTTGGAGTATTTGTCTTTATTTGAGATTGATTCCTCCTCCCCCTTCTTTTCAGAATGGCATTCATCCTTCAGATCTTCCGGCAAAATCCATTCAAAGTTTTCCCCTTCATTTACTACTTCATGAGTGGCGGCGGCCTCCCGTTCTGCATAATTAGCTGAAGGGGATTGAAGTTCTACGGAATGACTAGACTCTCTTTCCTGTTTGGGTTCTGCTTCCATCTCCTGTTTTTGATTCTTCGTTGGGCGCTCTGTTCCATTTATTTTAATCGTAATGGTATTTCCATTTTTCGGCTTGTCCATTTACCTGCCCCCTCATGGTTACACTGATGGTTTCATCCATCCTAACATAGGAGGAAAAAAAAATAACAAGATTTTTGTCATCTTGTTATCCAATGCTTTCGTCAATTTTTTTATCTTGTCCGTAAACTAGGTTTCTGACAAGCTTTATTTCTGTTAAAGTGGTTCATTTCAATCAAGATCAACACATAATGATTAAGGTAACCCCTATGTTTCCATCAAATAACTATTTATTGCTGCCTGATGGAAGCTCATTGAATGGATTCTTTTTATCGAAAGCTTCCGGTGTATCAATTGGCGGCAATTCATTGCGTAAATCCTCTAATTTAGGGAAATAATAGGCAGATATGATCACTTCAAACGTAATTTTATTGCTCTCCTCTTCAATATCTGTAACCTCTTTCAGCCCCTCAAATGTCAAATGATCCAGCTTTATCTTCCGCTCCAATCCAAGCAGACTATCGAAAAACCTCTCTATCTCAAAATATGTATCGGCTTTACCACTGATTGTAAATGGAGTCTCCTTCATTCCGCTCGGTAAGGTCACAGACTGCGGTTGCGTCTCTTCTTCCAACACATCTGTTGATTCTTGTTTAGAAGGTTTACTTGACTCGGAGTCGGTCTTTTCACCATTGTCGTTATTTTCCTGTTCCGTACCTTGAATCGTTTCGTCTGTGCCGGTACTATTCATAGTGATTGAGGAAATCTCCACATTTGAAACAACTTCAGCCTTTTCAATGTCAAGCATCAACTGTTCGACCAACCGTTTAACAGGAACCTGTTTTTGCAGTTTCATCGAACTGTTGGCTGTTTCTTTTGCTGTATTAGCCAGCTTATTTTCGACAATCGTTAACTGCTCGCTTTCCATCTTCAATTCAGCTTGCTTACTTTCCAGTTCATCATGCAGTGGTTTCAGCTTTAGAAAATATCCACCTGCCGCAAGACTAATGATGAGCAGAATCCCAATAATGATGATCAGGAGATTTCGTTTCGTCATGATTTCACTCATGATGGTTCATCTCCTTTCTTTTTTTCATCAGCCTTACCTGCGGCTTGTTCAAATGCAGTTAAATTGAGAATAATTTCATATTGTGCTGAATAACGGGGCAAAAGATTGTTCTCATTCATATACTGAACCGAAGCCGGTTCCTTCTGCTCCCCATCGTTTTTCTCTTCCTCAGCAAAGTCCTGTTCCACTTTCGCTTCGGATATAACAGCTTCCTCAATCCAATCGTTGGCTAACAGCGTACTCAAATAATAGGCAGCATCCGACTTTGTATCAAATTGCACCACTTGATTTATTTTATTGTTTTCATCCATTTCAAACTCTAATATAAAGCCTCTTTCTGGAAGCATTTTTGTCAATTCATCAATCAAATAGACGGCATCAAATGATTGTGTGTCTGCCCATTGAATCGCCTGCTCCAGTTCCTTTACGGAGGTTGAAGAATTGTATTCCGATAATTGCTGATTTTTCATTTCAATTAGATTCAGTGTTGTACTTAATTGCTCTTCCGTTTCCTTCAGTTCTGCCTCTTTTGCCTTCAACTGCCAACCATAAAAAGACAACAACAGAATTAAAAGGAAAATAAGCAGCGCAATAATAACAAACATCATTCTACTTCGATTATTTTTTTTGGGAAGGAGGTTAATTTCTACTAGCATTATTCCACCTCTTTCAAACCGAGACCAACATTAAGGAAAAATGAAGGAGCAATGATTCCACCATCATTGTCAGGAATCGGATGCTTTTTCATCATAACAATTGGAATATCAATTTGATTTGCTAAATTCTCGCATACTTCATCTAACCACGGATGATCTCCAGCTACAACAATTTTATTTATTAGTTTATTTCCATAATTTAATGAATAATTATAAAAATTCCGTACCCGGTCAATCTCTAAAAACACATCGCGAAACGGCAGAAAAACCTCTTGTTTAGCGCCGCGATATATATCGTTTCGACCGCTAACAGGATCTTTTTCCCATTTATCCCGCTCAATATCCACCAATAAATGACGAGCAACAACCGGTTTATTATTTTCAAAAATGCAAATATTAGCAGAAAGAAAGTCAATCTGTAAAAGCATGATATTGTCCCGGTCATCAGGATGCTGCTGATGATACAAACGATATAGGGCCAAGGATGAAATATCCGCGCTGATGGGCTCTAATTTCACTTCCTCCAAAAGATCGGCATATTCCTTAATTGCCTCTTCAGGTCCGGCAAATAATAGCAGTTCCTGTTCGTCTTTTTCCCGAGGCAGTAGCGTATAGTCGAAAATTGGATTTTCAAAGGGGAGATGGATGCTTGAACCAATTTCCATAAATAAATAGCCTTCTATTTCATCTTCCTTGATATCCTTTGGAATAATGATCTTACGTATCATGATTAGCGAATCTGGAACAATAAAGCGTACCTGTCGTTTAGCAATCCTCCACTCTTGGATACATTCCTCTAAGATCGCTAAAAAAATATCTATATTTTGGATTTTACCATCGCTGATAATGCCCTCAGGCAGGTAGCGTTCACCATGTCTAAGGACAGATGGAGGACTCGTTTGTTTTAATTCAACAAATCGAATCACATGATCCTTTATCGTTAAATTGATGATTTTCTTTTTACCGAGCGTCAAACGAAAACCCATCTGCAAAACTCCTTAAAAAAATAATTGAATATACCAGTCTATCATCGCTTCACCGAAGAAATAGGAAAGCAATACTCCCAGACAAATATAGGGTCCAAATGGGATAGCCATTCCTTTCTTTATCCTGCCTAACAGCATACCCACAGCGCCATAAACAGCTCCGAAAAAAGTGGCGAGGATAAAGCTGAGCAGGACAAATTTACATCCAAGGACCAGACCTAATACCCCATACAGTTTGATATCGCCGCCACCCATGCCCCCCTTGCTGATGAGAGCAATTGCCAGTAGCAAACCAAACCCGGCTGCAGCTCCGAGTAGAGAATCCCACCAAGGAGTAAGCGGAATGAAAATCTGTTCGACTGCAAAAAGAGGCAGGAAAAAGAGCAGGACTTTATCCGGGATGATCATATATGTATAGTCAGAGACAAAGACAATGACACAGAGCGATATGAGTGTTAATGCGACGATTAGTTCCGCTGTCCAGCCAACCCTAAACGCTGCCAAAGCAAACAATCCTCCTGTTGTCAGTTCGACAATAGGATAAAGAGGGGAAATACCAGCCTTACACTGGCGGCATTTCCCCCCTTGGAATACATATGATAGAACAGGGATTAATTCCAATGCTCCTAGTATATGACCGCATGACGGACAGTGTGATCGCGGCTTCACAATTGACTCCCCAGCTGGGATGCGGAGTCCCACGACGTTGTAGAAGGAGCCTAAGAGAAGACCATACAAAAATATCAATAAAACAAACACAACTTCCAAGATGATAATCTCCTAAAAAGTATTTTATGATTTTGGCTTTTCATATTTCAGATCATTTATATCTTGAACGGTACCTTTTATTTCTGGAGTATTGCTAAATTTATTCTTAGAATCCTCTTGCTTGACTACACCTGAAAATGTATAAACATTCGCAGAAACCTTAATAGTAAAGGACTCCCAATTTTCTGTGCCCTCGAGATACTCCTTTAAATCTGTACTCGGAATAGTTACAGTAGTAGCTGAAGTATCAATTCCTTCCGAAGATATATAAAGTTTTGCTGCATTGATAGCCTGAATAGCCTCTGATTTTGCTGAATCATAACGTGTTTTTTCAATGATATTTCCGATACTCGGAACAGCAATCGCTGCTATAATCCCCAAAATCACAATAACCGCCAGCAGTTCAATCAATGTAAAGCCCCTTTGATTCTTAAGTCTCGCTTTTATCGTATTCACTCTCTCATCAATCCCCTTTCTGATACTATAATCCTATGACATATATCACTATTTTTAGTATAATACAAAATAATAAATCTGAATATAGCAAAATCATAACAAGATTTACAGTTTACCCTACATATTGATATATTTCAAACATTGGCAGGATAATTGATAAAACGATCGTCCCTACTAACGCCGCCAAGATAATGATCATCACGGGTTCAATCAGCGATTTCAGGCGGTCAGTTGCCGTTTCGACTTCTTTTTCATAAAAGTCTGCCACCTTATCCAGCATCGCATCCAATGAGCCGGATTCCTCGCCAATAGCAATCATCTGCGAAACAAGCGGCGGGAACACCCAGTGTCCTTTCATTGGCACAGTCAGGGACTGGCCCTTTTCCAGAGAATCATGGGAATCTCTAATGACTCTGGAGATTACTTCATTATCGACGACATTCCCTACTATTCTCATCGATTCGAGAATCGGCACAGAACTGGAAAACAAAGAGCCTAGTGTTCGGGTCATTCTTGCAATCACAGCCTTTTGCAATACCTTGCCAAATACCGGAATTCGCAGCATGACATAATCAAAATAATAGCGGGTCTTTTTTTGGCTGCGGATCACGAAAAGGGCAATAACAAGCGCCACTCCAAGCAGTACGATGAGCCACCAATACATCTGCATAAAGTCACTGGCATTCATGACAAACTTCGTGATCGCCGGAAGTTCCCCGCCAAAATCATTAAACATATCGACGAATGTCGGCACAACACTGACCAATAGAAATATCACTACACCGATGGCTACAATCGCTAATACTGCTGGGTACATTAGCGCTGAGATAATCTTTTGTTTTGTATCATGCTGTTTCTCATAGTAACCTGCCAGGCGGTCTAAGGTTTCATCAATTCTTCCACCGACTTCTCCTGCCCTTACCATATTGACAAACATATTGGTAAAGATTCTCTTGTGCTTGGCTGCCGAGTCAGACAGTGGAAGTCCGCTGCGCAGATCCTGTTCAATATCCAATAATGCCCTTTTTAACGGCTTACTTTCCGTCTGCACAGCCAAAATCGCTGTAGAATCAACAAGCGATACCCCCGCCCGAATCAATGTGGCAAACTCCCTCAGGAAAATGACAAATTGCTGAGATTTTACGGTACTGCCAAAGCTGATCTCCTTTGTCAGCAGTGTTTCCGGAATTTCCTTTATTTCGGTTACTTTAATTCCCTTTTCTCTGAGCTTCAGCAGAGCATCCCGTTTCGATCCGACGTTGATGCTTCCTGATTTTTTCCCCTTTAAATCCCTGCCGACATATTTATATCTTGCCATCTTCAAACACCTTTTCCTGCAGATATGGCTGTACCGTATCTTGTGAAATAATGCCTCTTTTCAACAGCGAATGGATGCTGGATTCGAGCGTATGCATTCCCTGCGCACGAGAGGTCTGGATTACGTTCATAATCTGTTCGATCTTTTGATTACGGATTAAATTGGCAACTGCTGAATTGTTGAGCATGATTTCCGTTGCCGCAACTCGGCCTTTACGATTGACTGTCGGAAACAAACGCTGCGAAACCACGGAAACAAGCACTGATGCCAGCTGTGTCCGGATCTGCGCTTGCTGGGCATGAGGGAATAAATCGATAATCCGGTCTATCGTTGTAGCAGCGCTTGTGGTATGCAAAGTCGCATAAACAAGATGGCCTGTCTCAGCAGCTGTAATCGCAGTCGAAATCGTTTCCAGATCGCGCAATTCTCCGACAAGTATACAATCGGGATCCTGACGGAGAGCGGCCCTCAGCCCTGCGGCAAAGCTTTTTGTATCCCTGCCGATTTCCCGCTGATCAATAATACAGTTTCCGTGTCCATGAAGGTATTCAATCGGATCCTCAAGTGTAATAATGTGTCTGGCCATCGTTTTATTCATATAATCGATCATTGACGCAAGTGTTGTTGTTTTTCCACTTCCTGTGGGCCCCGTCACGAGTATAAGTCCCTCCGGCTTTTCTACTATTTTTTTGAGCACCGGCGGCATATTCAGTTCTTCCAGATCCGGAACTTTAACCGGGACTATCCGGAACGCCATGGCAATATTGTTTCGTTGCTGATAAACATTTACACGGAAGCGGGCAATACCCGATAGGTTGTAAGATAAGTCAACCTCGCCTTTATCTTGCAGAACACTGCCCATTTGATCCCGAATGACAACCTCAGCGAATGCTTCGGTGTCGGCTGGAGAAAGTACCTCCTTACCATACCGCTTTAAAGCCCCATTGATTCTCATGATAGGAGGTACTCCTGTTGTAATATGGATATCTGATGCTTTTAATTCAACCCCAGCATAGAGCAATTGATCAAGTCTGCTTTTCATTTCCCTCACCCCCTGTTAATCTGAAACCGTTACACGGAGTACTTCTTCCGTTGTCGTCAATCCCTGTTTAATTTTAAGAAGGCCGTCATCAATCAGAAAGATCGTCTTATTTTCAATCGCAACTTCCATAAGTTTGGAAAATACCTCTCCATCCATAATAGGCTGACGCAGCCTTTCATCTACTACTAATACCTCCTGCAGGGCAATCCTTCCTTTATATCCTGTCATATCACAAGATGGACAGCCCCTGCCACGTACTACCTTTTCAATCTTCAAACCTCTTTTTGCAAAAATTTCAACCTCGCGCTTCGAAGGAGGGTAAAATTCGGCACAATCACGGCATACCTTACGGACAAGACGTTGCGATACTATTCCAGAAATAGAGGAAGCAATGAGAAAGGGTTCAATCCCCATATCCTGCAGCCGTGTAATAGAACCAAGTGAATCATTGGTGTGAAGTGTACTTAACACCAAATGCCCTGTTAATGAGGCACGAACCGCGATATCTGCCGTTTCTTTGTCACGGATCTCCCCCACCATGATAATATTCGGGTCCTGCCGTAGGATCGAACGCAATCCAGTGGCAAAGGTCATCCCGACATTGGCATTCACCTGGATTTGATTAATTCCTTCCAACTGGTACTCAACCGGATCCTCGATGGTTATGATATTGACCTCTTCACTATTTAAACGGTTTAATGCGGCATACAGAGTCGAGGATTTTCCTGAACCGGTCGGTCCGGTAATAAGAATGATGCCTGTCGGTTTCTCAAGCATACTGTGGAACCGTTTTAAATTTAGCGAATTAAAGCCCAGGTTATTAATATCAATTAGTGCCGTTCCTAAATCCAACAGACGAAGAACGATTTTTTCACCGTAAATAGTCGGAAGTGTCGAGACACGTAAATCAAGAGGATGATAGCCAATATTGATCTTGATTCTTCCGTCCTGGGGAACTCTGTGCTCGGTAATATCGAGATTCGCCAAAATTTTAATTCGCGCTGCCAGCATGCTTTGCATATGCTTTGGCAGTGTACGCTCCGTACGTAAGACTCCGTCAATACGGTAACGGATAACTAATTTTGTCTCGTGCGGATCCATATGGATATCACTTGCCCGTGCCGCAGTGGCATTGGATAAGATCTGATTCACAAGTTTAACAATGGGAGCATCTTGATCAGCAAGCTGATTCGTTGTCACCTCTGTGTCTACTTCACTTTCATTAAATAATTCTTCAAGCCCCTCATCCATGCCGTAATATTTGTTGATCGATCGTAAAATATCATCCTTTGTTGCAATAGCAGGTTCAATTTGAAAGCCGGTAACAAGTTCGAGATCTTTAATTAAGTAATAATCCATCGGATCTACCATCGCAATAATGAGTCTGTCTGCTTCCTTTTTTAAAGGGATAATGATATTGCGTTTCGCCATATCCTTCGATATAAGCGAAAATAATTGCTGATCAAATGGGTATTGATATAAATTTACGTGAGGAATCCCCAACTGAAATTCCAACACCTCTATCAGCTGCTGCTCCGTAATCAGCCCACGTTCAAGCAGGGCATCCCCAAGCTTTTGTTCAGGATTTTTTTCCTTAATAGCCGCATTCAGCTTTTCCTCCGTTATTAATCCGAATTCAACTAGTATATCACCTAGTCTTTTTCTAGTTTTCTTCAATT
>NZ_CAMLDX010000035.1 GCF_946478885.1 uncultured Bacillus sp.
TTTTCTGCAATAGGGAATCGTGTAATCTTTGTCCGAGATGAAAGTCAGTGATGAGCCCCAGAGAAATCAAACGTGTCATGGACCGTTCATAAGACGTTTCAAAGGAGAACCTTAGATTCAACGGGGCTTTGCTTTCATCGTTTCCGCAAAAGAAATGGTTCACACCCTCCCCTCCAACTATCAGCTACTCCCAAAATGATGATTCAAAAGCAAATTTACTCAATCTTATAATTATCTGATTCAAATGTTACACACTGCCCCCCTCCATTCTGTCAGTTAAAATATTTCACCATACATATAATGGCTAGCACTCTCCTGCGAAACTTTCATTTCAAAAAAAAGATTTTTAACCGATATTACGAATAGACTCATAGTTCGGAGAGTGACGAACATGCAAATCAGCAACGGGCTTAACATTGAATCCTTTAACATAAAGGAGCAGACTGCTTCACCGTTCAAACAAGGGGAGGTCAGTTCTCTTTTAATAAAACAAAAATTAGGAGATCACGAAGCTATCGCTGTAATTAAGGGAGAGGAAATCCAGGTTTGCTTTGAAGGTAAGCCTCCTGCAGGGGAGCAAGTGCAGGTTGTAATCGGAAGGATGAATGAACAAGGAATTCTCACCGTCCGCCCGGTAACCCATCAGCCTTCAGAGAAAGCAAATGTAATAGATTCATTGACAGCGATGCTGACAAATGCAGGGTTTCCGCCAGAGAAAAACGGTGACCTTCTAGCAGCTGCCAAGTTCGCTGCGGCTAACGGTGCAATAATTAATGAGGAAATTATCACTAACCTGCAGTATTTTTTGACGAACGAATCAGGTACATTAGCGGAAAAGCTGAAAACTATTGAGGCGATGCTACAGAAAAAACTAGAACTATCCGTTTCACAGCTTCATGCTGTTCACGCAGCTCTTAATGGGGAGAATACAGCAGAAATCTTGATGCGATTACTACAAAATCTTGGTCTCGAACTCAAGTTGGATGTGAAGCCAGCCCTTTCAGAGAAGGAATTTCTGGCTGTCCAACAAACATTGGAAGGAAAAGGTGATCTGCAGCATGCGGTGGAAAATTGGCTGAGTTCTATAGAACCATCTATTTCCATTGAGAATGCTGGCAGCATCCAACTTCAGAATAATGAACCGGCAACTGACCTATATGCAGCAGTCGATACACATTCATTGCAGTCAAAAAAATTCATAGTAACGGAAATAACGAAGAAGTTGCTACAGCTTTCTTCTAATTTTAAAAAAGAACAGCGGGAAATGAACTCGACATTCGAGCAAATCATCAATAGCACGGATTCAAAAGTGAATAGGGAGACAGTCAAGCAGACGTTGGAAACGACCATTAACAAGCTAAATCACACTATTCTAAAGAGTGAGGTGATGCTTTATGCTGACATGGCAACTGAAAAAAATTTGCTCAGGGCCAGCAGCAGACTGGCCGAAGCGAGAAAACTCATCGAAGAAGGCAAAATGGCTGAAGCGAAGACGATAGTCCGTGAGGTGAAGACTGCCATTGAAAACATTCAGTTCAAGCCCGCTAATGTGAAGATGCAGCATTTTACGGAGGAACTGTTCACGCAGCATTCGAGCGTGAATGAAGGAGTATCCAGACAGCAAAATATCCCCAAACAGCCCATTATATCCCAGATCCTGCAGTCAGTCACCGAGCTTCAGGCACAGGAGAGCAACGCCCGGCAAATCTCTGAGAGAATCAGAGCATTAGGATTGACTTATGAATTGGACACAGCTAATCAATTGCTGAACTCGAAACAGGAAGTACAAGAGCAGCAGGCTAATCTGAAGGTAGCAATGTTAAAGCTTATGCAACATGAAGAGGGTCAAACAAGATCGATCCAGGTGGTTGAGCAAACACTTGCCCATCTGACTGGACAGCAGCTGCTCAATAAATCGGATGCCACAGGCATGCAACAGCTTTTTCTGCAACTGCCTCTTTTATTAAATAAGAAAATGGAAAACATCAAAGTTTATATTTCTTCAGAGAAAAAGGGGGAGAAACTAGACTGGGAAAACTGCAGTCTTTATTTTGTGCTGGAAACAAAAAAGATGGGCGAAGTGGGTATCATGGTCAATGTACAAAATCGGCAATTAAACTTAACGTTTAAAAATGATGAGGAGCTGTTTCGGGAAAAAATGGAGCCGCTCACAGGAGAAACACTAGAGCGTCTGCAGGAAATCGGCTTTAACACCGGAGCAATTCAATACGGAACCCTCCATACAAATGAAGTTCCAAATAAAGAAACACAGGCAATAGAGGAAAAAGAAGCCAGTATAAATAACTCGAATTCTTTGGAAAAAGGATTTGATTTTTCCGTGTGATGGCGGATAGTATGTTTTCGAATTGGGAGAGGCTTTTTGAATGCTGGAGGGAATCGAACGTAGAAGCCATATGTGTTAAAAAACAAAAAAAGTAAAAGATTTCGAATGTTAGAATGCGCCAAACAGGTGACAGCTTCCCATATTTAGGAGAACGATTTAATAAGGTTTTCTGTATGCTGGAAGGCATCGAGCGCAGGAAGTATTTTAGAACTCAATCGAGGTAGGTTTTCTAAATCCGGAGAATGTTTGAACGACCAAAGAAAAAAAGCTACAGGCAGGAAAGATTAAGACTGCGGTCCGGTTTGTAAGAAAGCAGAGAAAGGAACGACCGGATGATGAACAGGCATTATTTCAATCAAATAAATCGAAAAAAAATCAACGGCCCGGCTGCGGCAGTTCTGCGCTATGAAGGTGAGAGCGGCCTTGAGCCTGCTGTCCTAGCGAGCGGAAAAGGAGCCGCTGCGAGGAAAATATTAGAAACTGCTAAAGCAAACGATATGGTCATTCAAAAGGATCCAACCTTAATAGCCAATCTTCTTGATATTGAACTCGTAGAAGGCGTTCCGCCGCAGCTGTATGCAGTTATGGCAGAAATTTTTATACTTCTGGCAAAAGTAGATGAAAAGTATTAGGATAAAAGATGTGTATAACAGCAAATTTCACAAGTGAGGATGTGAAATTATGGAGATTCGTCGTGTGTTAAAATCCCCTCTGGTCAAGCCTGGGTTAACGGAGAAGGCGGAAACTGGTTCTGTTTCCTTTGTATCGGTTATGGAGCAACAGCGGAGCGAGGTCCAGTTTGAAAAAATGAGTAAAATGATGCAGGAAATCGATCAGCAGGGCGTAAGGCTTTCTGAATCGCAGACTATTGAAAATCTGCGTCAATATAAAAAAATGGTGAAACAGTTTTTGGAGGATGCCGTACAAAATGGGCTGGATCTCTCTGAGGAACGAGGCTTTAACCGCCGCGGCTCAATCAAAGTGTATAAGCTCGTCAAAGAAGTCGATAAAAAACTGATCGACCTCACCAATGAAGTTCTCGACAAAGAGAAAAACGGGCTCCACACCCTGCAATTAATAGGAGAAATTAAAGGAATGCTGATCAATATTTATTCGTAAATATCGGTCGGCGTTCTTTTTGTTGCAGCAGTTTAATTGAATAGAACACCTGGTGGCTCCTTTTTTGCGAATCCTCAGGATCTAAGCGAAGGTTCCTTCTGCCCTTGCCGCTGTGCTCTGAATGGGTCTTTGTCCGTAGCCGTAAAGCCGAGCGACAGCAACAAAAACACTCACAGCGCCCAAGCGGCACCGAACCAAAAGGATTCAATAAAACCGATCGTAGCACTCAAAAAACTCAGAACTAAGGGAATACAAAAATCACTTTCACTTATACGCTCCAAAAACAGTGGGATACTATGAATTGACTCGTATTAAATACTGATATTTGTCCTCTTTTACCGTATTATGAGGTGGCAGTTTGAAGATATTTTTTGTTAATTCCAGGAGCTTACTCAGCTTTTCTTGTTCAGCATCGCTGATGATAAACTGAATGCCGTATTCGATCAGATCTTGGTCCAGTTCTTCTTTCCACACAATCCTTCCAAATAATTCGATCGGTTTGTTCATGATCTCGGTCTCAAACAGAAAAACCACATCATCTCTAACGGGAAGCTTTAGTGTAGAAGCACAACGAAGGCCGTCAATACTCATTTCTTCAATCAATACAATTGATTTTCCAAGCTGCATTTTGTTTCCGGCAATGGAGATAATCCGCATGCTTGAGGAAATCGGATAAGGGAAGCAAAGTCGGCAATCAAGCCGATTTTTCCGTTCAGCCTTTTGTTTCGGGTCCGTCGGCAGAAGGATTTCTTTTTCCAGGAGATGCTCAAACTCCTTCGCCGGGAGAGGGTGGCTGAAGAGATAGCCCTGAATCTCGTGGCAGTTTTCGTTCCTCAGAAGGTTTAATTGCTCCATCGTTTCGACGCCTTCTGCAACAACACGGATTTGCAGCCCTTCTGCCAAATACATAATGGATTTAGCGATAAATAAATCCCGTTCGCTGTTATGCATGCTTTGGATAAAGGATTTATCAATTTTTATAATATCGAAATGATACTGCGTTAAACACAAAAGCGAAGAATAACCTTTACCGAAATCATCCAAAGCAATCTTAATTCCCAGCTTGTGAAAAATCTCCATCGCGTTTTGCACCATTTGTTCATGAGTTAACAGTGAGTTTTCTGTTATTTCCAGCTCAATATCCTGCGGCTCAATACCCGTATCCTCCAAAGCTTTGGCTACAGTCATTGGCCAATCCTGGTTTGCCAGGTGGGCTGCCGATACATTAACGGAAATCGGGACAAGCGGTAATCCGGCATTCTTCCACTTTTTTATTTGGTGGCATACCTCGTTTATGACCCAATTATCGATATCTGTGATTAGCCCGTTTTCCTCGGCAATGGTTAGAAATTCACTCGGGGAAATGTGACCCCACTCCGGATGATTCCAACGGATCAGGGCCTCTGCACTGATCATTTTGTTTGTCTGTGTATCAACACGTGGCTGGTAATACATGACCATTTCATTTTCTTTTATCGCTTTCTTCATGTCCCGACCGATGCTGAAGCATTTATAGGATTGAATATTGTTCGAATAAGCCATTAAATGATACTTATTCTCTCCTCTTCCCTTTGATTTGGTTAATGCATGCTCGGCATTGCGGTACAATTCAAGTGCACCGGTCCCGTTATCCGGGAATACGGCAATCCCGATACAGACGGTCACATATAATTGGAAATCTTTAACGATGAAAGGCTCTTCAAAGGTATGAATGATTTTTTTCGCTAGCTTTTTCAAGGCATCGGTGGCATATATTTTTCCAATTAGTATACTGAATTGGGCCCCATCCTGCCGAGCTAAGGTGTCATCATCTGTCAGCTGTTGTGAGATTCGCTCAGCAACCTTGACCAATAATTCATCGCCGATTTCGTGTCCAAGCGTATCATTCACATATTTGAAACGAACGATATTGAGCATCATAATAGCAAACTTATTTGTTTCTTGAATATAGCTGGCTGTCATTTGTTCCATATATTTATAAAAATAATTTCGGTTTGGTAGCTTGGTTAGAGGATCATATTCAGACAAATAGTTAATTTGCTCCTCCAATTCCTTTTGCATTGTTATATCTGAAGTCATTCCATTTATTTGGAATAAATCCCCACTCGCATCGAGAATTGGAACCGCATAATCCTGAACCCATTTCACGGAACCGTTTTTGTGGAAGATTCGGTATTGATGACGGACGGTGTTTCCGACCTTCAATTCACGCTGAACCTTCTGGAAATGCTTTAGATCCTGGGGATGAACAATAGAATTCCAAAGTAGCCCGTCACGGAAATCAGCTATACTGTATCCGCTGATATGTTCAATTCCTTTTGAGTTGCTGATGGTTCTGCCGTCTTGCATATTCATTGTCCAAAGGCCGACATCCGGATTATCATACAACGGAGTTAATTGTTTTTCTTTTTCCATGTATTTATCCGAAAATTTATTGTATGTAATATCTTGGATAAAACCAACCAATCCATCTATATGTCCATTTTCATCAAGCAAAATATTAGCCGTTTCCAATACATATCGAAACTTCTTATCTTGTGTGGGAATCCGGTATTCTATTTGATAGTCTGTTTTATAATCCAGTGCTTCTTTAAAGGTTTTGTTGACGCTCTCTCGGTCGTCTTTATACACATGTTGCCGCAGTTGGCTGTGCGTCGGGGTATAACAGTTATCCGCGTTTATCCCAAAAAAATTGGTGAATTGCTCGGAAAAATGAAATTTGTCAAGCGTGGCATCATAGGAAAAGTAACAGATATTTTCAAGCTGATTAAATACTTGCTTCGCCTGCTGTGATTGCTTTTGAGCCCTTTCCCATTTTCTATATTCCGAGATATCATTCACAACTGCATATACGATTGGTTCCGGTTTTATGTTGAGTGGAATCAGCGTGATGTTAACATCAATGGCTTGTCCATTTTTTTTGCGGGCGGATGAATGGAAGGTCTCTATCCTCCCTAAAAGAGCCTTTTTAAAATAGGTCATGGCTGCTTTGACGGCATCATTATGGATAAAAATATCAAAAAATGATTTATCGAAATCGTTTAATTGATATCCGTACTTTTCAGCAAAGGACTGGCTTAATGAAGCGGGATGCCCGTCCCGATCCAGCTGGATCACGAAATTCAAATATTCAAGAATTTGAGGAGAGACATCATGGTATGAATCTGTTTCGTTCATAAATTGCGGTATAGCTTTTTGAAAAAGACTTTTCATGAATGGCGGCCCTCCTTTAAGGGTTTAATAAAAAATATCCACCTAAAACTAATTAATGATACCTAAAAGCACCTACTATTTTACCATAATATAACTGAAAAAAATCTTTTCAGAAATTTCTGTACTATGTGGTGCCAGGCACCGAAAATGGACATTTGTCCGTATCCATTGGATTTAGCGTAACAAAATAGAAAAAGCCTATGGAGACAGAGCTGAAGCAGCTCTGTTACCATAGGCTGAACTGAAATCCAAAACTACGAAATGAAAATATGAAACAATCCAATAATAACAGCTATGCTAAGAAAAGATAAGTGAATTGTTCGCATAGTCTGGGCCTTTTTATTTTTCATTAGGAACAATCCGAAGATAGATGCTGCAATCATGAAGAAAAATGATATCAGACCGGTTACACCCTCGCTCTCCAGTTCTCCTTTGCTAATTAACATGAAAGCGCCATGAATAAAACTTAAAATGAGAGCGGTGATCCCGATTGGCACATGGAATTTTCCTAAAAATTTAGTAAAAGATATGATCATGTTTTTAGCATTAGGGAATGTGGCAATCGTCCATTTCATGGACCTTCTGATTGGGAAAAATACACCGGCTGCCCCCATCCCCACGACGGTTCCCCAACCAAGCAACTCGCCTAATTCTTCATAAGGGCCCTTTGCTTCATCATGGTCTCCGTGATGTTCGTCGTATTCCATATAATCTCCGTTATACTGCTCGTAAAAATCATCATCCCCTCTAAAATCATCATCTGCCAGTACAACTGCATTTGCCCCCATGCTAAATCCAATCAATAATAATAAAGCTAGCAAAAATCGTTTCAACCTAAAGAACCCCTTTCTTTACATCTACTAAATATACTGATAAGAATAACTGGTATATATGATAAGAAACTGAAAAAAGGGTGCCTGACACCGAAAAAAGACATTTGTACCTGTGCAATGGACATGGTGGGGGGCTTTGGCGGATTGTTTCAAATATTGTAGAATTTCAGTCGATTGTCAAACATAATAGGCAGGGAAAAAGGGGGAAATGTCGAATATGTAATAGTCAGGATTTTTATGCCCTAATTTCATTGCCACACTGGTCATGATAGGGAGCATTTGCCCCATCCGGCTTATCTCCATTAAAAGCCGTCTAACCTACATTTCTATGCCACGAGAAAACAACAAGCTGTCATTCATCTGTCAAAATGGATGAGGCTAAAAGAGAAAGCAGGGGACTTTTTATGAATGTAGAAGAATTCGAGAATGTCAAGTCCATTCATCGTGTACCAATTACTAAGCTTCGTTTAGAGTATGATGCAAACCAATTCTCTTTTGAAACCACAAATGATCTGGAAAAACTGCCGAAAGAAATGATCGGTCAGAGCCGCGCAGAACAAGCGATGGAATTCGGCTTAGCAGTCGAACAATCAGGGTATAACCTATTTGTCGTGGGACCATCAGGAACTGGAAGAATCACCTATACTCAAGATAGTGTAGAAAAAATGGCAAAAGACCGAGCAGTACCGAAAGATCAGTGCTACGTTTATAATTTCGATAATCCCGATCGGCCATTAGTGATTTCCTTGCCGGCTGGTAGTGGCTTCCAATTTCAGCGAAAGATGGAAATGCTGCTGATCGATATCCAACGGGAAATGAAGTCTACTTTCTCCGGTGAAGTCTATGAAAAGGGAAAAAGGACGATTCTTGAAAAATACCGCACTACAGTCGCAAAGATCTGGGAAGAAGCCGAAGCCTTTGCATCAGAGATGAATTTTAAACTGGAACGGACACCAGCAGGTATTAATACGTACCCGCTTCTTTTCGGCAAACCGATGGATCGTGCTTCTTATGAAAATCTTTCTGATCCCAATAAAGAAATGATTAAGGAGAAGGAAAAGCAAATCGAGGGAAAAATTCAGGAAACCGTCTATCAGATGGGAAAAGTAAATGAAGAACTGCGAAAAAGTATGGAGCAGTATATGAGAGAAACGTCTGCCAAGGCGATCGAGGGACTGTTCATTCCGCTAAAAGAATTATACAAGGATCATGAAAAGGTTACGGCATATTTAGAGGCCTATTTATATGATGCGGTTGAGCATTTTTCCTTCTTTCTTCCGGATGATGAGGACAACAACGATGAGAATATTATGAATACCCTTATCCATACAAAGGAACAGCAGCTTCACCGCTATACGGTCAACCTATTTGTCAATAACAAAAATTTGAAGGGCGCTCCTGTTATTTATGAAACGAATCCAACTTACCAGAATTTATTTGGTAAGATCGAATACCATGGTTCATTTGGCAGCTATATGACAGATTTCACCTATATTAAGCCAGGTGTTCTTCACTCTGCCAACGGAGGATATTTAATCCTGCAGGCCAATGCACTGCTGCAGCAGCCTTATGCCTGGAATCTATTAAAAAGAGCTCTGCAAACAGAAAAAATCCAGGTTGAAAATCCATATGAGGATCGAAGCCTGATCCCAACAAGCGGTTTGAAGCCAGAGCCAATCCCATTAAATATCAAGGTGATTATCATTGGCTCCTATTACATTTACGATCTGCTTTCCTCCGCTGATGAAGATTTTCACAAACTGTTTAAGGTAAAGGTTGAATTTAATACTGTTATGGAAAAAAGTAATGAAAACAGTTGGAAAATGGCTTACTTTGTGAAAAATTATGCTGAACAGGAAGGACTTCTTCCATTCCACCGCGGAGCCGTTGCAAACATAATCGATTACAGCTCCCGTCTTGTAGAAGAACAGTCAAAGCTATCGACACGTTTTCAGGATATAACCAAGCTTTTGGTAGAATCCAGCTACTGGGCGAAAAAGGCGGGCGCTGACATCGTGGACGATATTCATATTGGAAAGGCACTCGCAGAGCAATTTAATCGTTCCAACCATATTTCTGAACAATACCGCGAGATGATTAGCAAGGGCACGATTATGGTTGACACTGACGGATACCGTGTCGGGCAGATCAACGGGCTTGCTGTTATGGGTACAAGAGATTCGGTATTCGGCATTCCAACGAAGATCACTGCCCAAACCTTCGCCGGAAAAAGCGGCATTATGAATATCGAAAGAGAAACAGCCATGAGTGGTCAGATTCATAATAAAGGAATGCTGATTCTGACAGGATTTCTTTCAGGTGAATTTGCAAAAAATAAACCGATCCCATTGTCAGCGAGCATCACTTTTGAGCAAACATACAACACGATCGACGGGGACAGTGCGTCCTCAACAGAATTATATGTGCTCCTCTCCTCTTTGTCCGAGGTGCCGATAAACCAGGGTATCGCTGTGACAGGTTCTGTTAACCAATGGGGAGAAATTCAGCCAATCGGCGGCGTTAATGAAAAAATCGAAGGCTTCTATCATATTTGTAAAGAAAAGGGATTAACCGGCAAGCAAGGGGTTCTTATCCCGCAGCAAAATGTGCAAAATCTCATGCTTGATTTGGAAGTCATCAATGCCGTTAAAAAAGGCGTGTTCCATATTTGGTCTATCAACCATATTGCCGAGGGAATTGAAATCTTAACAGGCGTCAGCGCAGGCAATGTACGTAATGCTAAAGGTTCCTATCCACCTGATACGATCTTCGCCAAAGTCGAAGAACGGTTTAAAAAGATGTACGAGGCCTCTGCAGCAAGCAATGCGAACAATAAAACAAATAATGCATTAGCGGATACAGCTCGTCAGTCATAATAGTGAAAAAGCATCGGGAAGCCTTATCCCGGTGCTTTTTCACTAAAGATTCTAGAATCAAAAGTTCGATATTATTTAGCAATCCACTAACAAAAGCTCCTCCACATCTCCGCAAAGAACTCTGTAAAAAGTAATCCTCCTCCACATCTATAAGCAAAATAATTAATCGTTTCTCCTTTACCCGGTATAATGGCGGAAGCCGGATTAGTTGACGATGTTTAATAGACAGCATATTCTGAAAAAATAATAAGTAATTGAATTAGGAAGGAATTTGGATCATGAGTGAAACCAATACTTTACTATTAAAGGAGAGTAAATCCAAAAGAATTTGGATGGCCATTGTATTAGGCTCCTTTGCCGGGATTGCCCCGCTTTCTACGGATATGTATTTGCCGTCCTTGCCGCTTTTGGCGGAGGATTTGCAAAGCAGTACGTCTGTGGCCCAGCTCACTTTAACCGCTAGTTTGTTAGGAATGGCACTAGGACAGCTGTTCCTTGGTCCTTTCAGCGACCAAAAAGGAAGGCGGATGCCGCTCGTCATTTCATTAATCATTTATTGTATCTCCTCCATTTTATGTGCTGTTGCTCCCTCTGTCTGGATCTTAATTGTATTCCGATTTATTCAGGGAGTTTCTGGTGCAGGAGGTATGGTCATTTCACGCGCCATTGTCCGAGATATGTATACCGGAATCGAGCTGACAAAATTCTTTGCTCTTTTAATGCTGATAAACGGTGCAGCACCGATAATAGCACCAGTAATCGGAGGGCAAATTCTTCAATTTACTTCTTGGCGGGGTGTTTTCATTGTCTTGGGAGTGTTAGGATTTTTAATGGTGACGGCTGCTTTCTTTGCTGTTCAGGAAACACTCTCTGAAGAGAATCGTATTCAGGGCGGAATTAAGAATACGCTGCTGACTTTAAAAGACCTGCTCACGAATAAGGCGTTCATGGGATTTGTCTTTACCCAGGCATTTGTCAATGCCGCAATGTTTTCCTATATTTCCGGATCGCCATTTGTTATTCAAAATATTTTTGGGGCATCGCCGCAGATGTTCAGCATTATTTTTGCCATCAACGGAATTGGAATTATTATTGCCAGTCAGACAACAGGACGTTTAGCTGGAAAGGTAAAAGAGCGTACGCTGCTGAAAATTGGACTGGGAAATGCCCTCTTTGGCGGCATTTTGCTTGTAACCATGCTTGCATTGGATATAGGTCTTGTCGGAGTATTGCCTGCCCTATTTTTAATCGTATCCAGTGTCGGGATCGTGGGAACCACTGTTTTTTCTCTGGCGATGGAAAGCCAGGGGCACAACGCCGGCAGTGCAGCGGCATTATTAGGATTGATGCCGTTTGTATTGGGCTCTATCGTGGCTCCGCTTGTCGGAATAGGTGACGGTCACTCTGCTTGGCCGATGGCGGTGATTATTCTGGCTTGTGAGCTGATTGCAGTACTATCCTATACGTTTTTTGCTGGAGAAATTGCTGAGAAAAATAAGGTGTCTTCCTAAATCAGGAGGGCACCTACTTTGTATAATTGGAGGTATTTAAATGTCAAAATACAAAGAAACTCCTGAACAAAAAAGAGAAAGATTAAGACAACAAGAAATGAAAAACAATCCAACGGGTAATTTGAATGATGCTTTTAATAGAGTGGGCAGTGGAAATCTTGCTGATTTAGTTGGCAGTCTAGGGTGGAAGGGCATAGGTATTCTTATTCTTGTAATCATTATTGGCTTTATTGTTGTATCACTTTTCTTCAAGTAAAGGGTGTAAGAGTAAAAGGTCAGGATGGCTGCAACGCTCTTTTTTAACGCACGACAGAGAGCAGACTAATGAAAGAAAAACAATACTTATCGGCCCAGTTTACCGCTTTTTTTGATGCATATAGATTTGTTAGCAATTTGGTATATATATCAATTCTGAATAGTCTGATATATTTAAAAGTAGCAATTTTTATGGAACTATCATAGGTTCAGAGGGATAACATTGGAAAATTTTGCAACCATTTGTCGCCATATATGTTAAGATCGATTAGAGTAAGGTGCCTGAATCGGAAAGAGACAGCAGGCTTATCAGAGTCTTTTTAGAGAGGTTTATGATTAAATCGAGATAAAAAGTATGGGATGGTGCAGAAATGAAACAACTGGTCATTATTATTGTATCTATTTTTATTATTGCCATAACCGGATTCTTGATTATCAGCAGCCAATTTAGTTTTAACAGTGCAGAGATCTATCATAAAAAAACGGTAACAAGCGAGAAAATTAAGCAAATCGAAATTGCCCACTCATCAACTGATGTGCACATCCTTCCTGCGATGGATAAGGAAATCACTGTTGAACTAAATGGTAAGGTGAGCCGAAAAATGAAGAATTTATATAAACTTGAGGTTAAGGAGGATGGTGACAAACTGAAAATTGCTGTTAATCGTGATAATAAGCTAACTTCTAAAGTCAGTATCAATTATGTCAGCATGGTACTGGAAGTCCGTCTGCCAGAAAAAATGTATGAAATGATAGATGTAGACCTTACCTCTGGCGACATTATGCTGGATCACATAACAGCAGACAAAATAACACTGAATACAAGTTCTGGTGATATTGAGACAGCGGACAGCGAAGCAGTGAAGTCATTTTCAGTTCATTCTCTCAGTGGGGATTTAACGATGAAAAATATTAAAGCAGAGAATTTGCAGATCGATCTAATAAGTGGTGATAGTGACATACAGAATGCCGCAACAAATGCTGCTGTTCTATCCTCCACTTCCGGTGATATCCAGATGAATCAAGTGGACGGACAGATAGAGGCAAGTACAATGGCAGGTGATATTGCCCTCATGAAAGAGGAAATGAACAGCAATATGAAAATTGAAGCAACAAGCGGTGACGTTGATATTCGGTTTAAGAAAAAACCGCAATCCCTTTCACTAAAATATAATAGTGCCTCTGGTGAGGCGAATGTACAATTGGATGGCATGGTATTTGACGAAAAAAGTGAACACTCCATCATTGGAAAAATCGGAAACGGTCAGTACTCGCTGGATGTGAGAACGGCCTCAGGTGATTTTACCATTCGGTAATAGAAAAAGGAGCAGCATTGCACGCATTTTTTGAGCGAAGCTGCTCTTTTTGTTCATTTCAGATTCGGATTTGTCGGCTATTTTTGCCAAACCTCATTTCTCCCACATTCATTAGTCAAGCCACTACAATCATGCCGCAAAATATTCGTTGAAATTCGTAGATATTACCCGGGAAATATCGAAGTAGTCCTTCTTTTGGTATAGAAAGGGAAATGCCTACTATTGTGAAATTCTTCTCTTTATCCTTATGTTGTTAAAAAAAATGATCAGCATCCGATATAAAGGATAATTAAAAAGACCGTAGGAGGGGATCGGTGATGGAGCGGGTTTCAAATCAATTCTCCCATGCAGCAAGATTGATCGTAACAGAAAAGGTAAGTCCAGTAAGTGCAGTGAAAGATCAGGAGTTCCTAAAAAACATGGAACAGCAAAAGGAAAAAAAGCAGCATGAAGTAACAAAAGAAAAGATGGAAGAAGTGGTTAAAGGTATAAATGATTTCATCCATCCAGCCAGTACTTCTATTAAATTTGAACTTCATGATCGTCTTAATGATTATTATGTAACGGTTATAGATGACAATACAAAAGAAGTCATTAAAGAAATTCCATCAAAGAAGCTGCTCGACCTGTACGCAGATATGATGGAATTTGTTGGAATACTCGTGGACAGGAAAATTTAATTGGATATAAGATAATCAGGATTAACTAAAAAAACGGGAGTGGTGAATGAAATGGCTGGTATTCGATTAAGTGGTCTGGCAAGCGGCATGGACATTGATTCGATTGTCTCTAAAATGATGAGTGCAAAGCGAATCCCGCTTGATAAGCTTAAACAAAAAAAGCAAACTATGGAGTGGCAACGTGATGGTTATCGTGAAATAAATACGTTGTTGTTAGATTTTCGTTCGGAATTAACGCAAATGAAACTCACTACAAAATATCGTTCCCGAACCACCACGACAACAGATGAATCAAAAGTAACAGCAACCGCTTCAAGTTCGGCTGCTCTTTCATCCTTTACAATTTCAAGTGTCTCAAAGCTTGCAACCGCTGCGACTAAGGTGAATAAAGAGGCCATTTCTAAATCAGGAACTAAGATTGACCCTAAAGCATCTTTATATAATATTAGCGATCAATTTGCTGATTCAACCTTCGAGTGGAAAACTGGAAGTGTTGAAAGTGAAACAATCAATGTAACATCAGATGATACATCTTCCGTTTCTCTCAAGTTAACCGATGGGATGAAAGTGAAAATAGAGAATCTGTCCGATATTAGCGTAAAAGTAAATGGAGAATCCTATCAAGTAGTGACAGGAGAACCCACCGATGACAATCAGGTGAAGATTGACGCAGATGGAAATCTAACCTTCAATACTGGTGTTTCATTTAAAAAGAACAGTACCATTAAGGTTGATTATATTGCTGATCAAAAGGTAGATACGTTCGCGTTTACTAAGGAAAGTAATGGTTTCTCATTAACAAGAGGGTCAATTAATTCTATTTCTAGTTTTACAGTAAATGAAAAAACATATACCGTTGATTCATGGAATATTATGGATGGTGAAACAAAGGTTGGAACCATCGATCCAACAACAGGTACAATCAGTGATTTTCAAATTGCAGCAGATTCGACGGTTTCTGTCACCTATACACAAAATTACTTTAATTTTAAAATGGGATCGTATGATGAAGAAGGAAAACAAGTTATTGGAAATTTTAATATTCAGGGATCGGAATCATTAGACCAAGTAATAAATAAAGTAAACTCTTCTGATGCAGGAGTTTCCATGTTTTATGATTCTTTCAAAGATCAGGTGACGCTGATCAGAAATGAAACGGGTGATTTTAATACAACAGGTGAGGAGATTTATATTTCCGGTAATTTTCTTAACCAAGTACTTAAATTCGATGGTGCCACAGAAACAGGTGGACAGAATGCGAAATTTACCTTAAACGGTTTAGAAACAGAGCGTTATTCAAATTCCTTCGAAATAAACGGTGTTACTCTCACCTTAAAAAAGGAATTTTCAGATTCTGCTGCGACTATTTCGATTAATAATGATGCGAATGCAGTGTTTGAAAATATTAAAGGATTCGTCGATAAATACAATGAATTGATCGGGAAAATACAAGGGAAAATTCAAGAAGAAAGATATAGACCCTATTCCCCGCTTACAGATGCTCAGCGTGAGCAATTATCTGATAAACAGGAGGAACTATGGGAGGAAAAAGCGAAAAGCGGGTTATTAAGACATGATTCTACCATGACAAGTTTGCTTTCATCGATGCGGCTGGATTTTTACGGATCAGTAGAGTCCGAAAATATCAGTCAGCTTTATAATCAGCTTTCTAAAATTGGAATTAAGACAACGTCAAACTATTTAGAAGGCGGAAAACTCGAAATAAATGAAGCTGAATTAAAAAAAGCGATTGAAAATGACCCGGAATCAGTTGAAAGTTTATTTAGAAGTTCCGGAATCTCAGACAGTCAAAAGGGAATTGCCCAGCGTCTATATGATACTGTAGGAAAAACAATGGATATTTTATACGAAAAAGCCGGAAAAAGCTATTCGGTTTATGATCAGTATACAATGGGTAAACAACTGCATGATATAGAAGATCAAATCGACAGCTACGAGGATCGTTTGGAAGACTACGAAGACCGTTATTACAGCCAATTTACAGCCATGGAGCGAGCAATCCAGAAGGCTAATTCACAATCAACATACTTGTCGCAGTATTTCAGCTGATGTTCAGATATAAATCGGACCTCTTTTTCAAGATGGAGCTGGTGAAGGTTTATTGTTAAAAGCTTGCGGCTTCGCTCTCTCACAAGGTATATCAACAATCAGCTTCACCAGCCTGTAAGACTTAGCATCATTCTAATGATTTATAAGGAAGTTAAGAAAGGAAGTAACCTAATGGCTATTCAAAATCCATACCAATCATATCAGGAGAATTCTGTTAATACGGCATCTCCAGGAGAATTGACTCTTATGCTATATAACGGATGCCTTAAATTTATTCTTCTTGCGAAAAAGGCGATTACAGAGCAAAATATAGAGGAAAAAAATATCAATTTGATTAAGGCGCAGAAAATCATCCAGGAATTGATGGTTACATTAAATATGGATTTTGCCGTGGCAAAGGATATGATAGCGTTATATGATTATTGCAACCGCCGTTTAATCGAAGCAAATATGAAAAATGACGTGACTATATTGGATGAAGTGGAAGGCTTTATGAAGGAATTCCGCGATACATGGAAGCAGGTTATCCAGCTGAACCGCCAGAAACAGTACACGGAAGGCGGCCGGGCATAGTGAATGCTGTAAGGGAATTCTATGACGCTACCATAGAGTTAGTAAACCTGCTTGAAAATGACAGTATCAAACGTGATGATAAGATCAATAAGATGGAGCAGCTGCTTACACAGCGTGAAAGGCTTTTGCAGGACATTAAGCCACCTTTTTCACCACAGGAAAAGCAACTTGGCAGAATTCTTGCTGGTTTAAATGCGAAGCTTGAGCGTCTTTTGGAAAAAGAAAAAACGGCCATTCAGCATGATATTAAACTCGTAAAAAAGCAAAAGGAAAGTAATAAAAAATACGTGAATCCCTATGAATCGCTTGCCTCTTTGGAGGGTGGATTTGTTGATAAACGAAAATAAAGAACCCTCGTTTGCGAAAAAGTTCTAAACAAGCCTGTGACAAAAACGTCATAATCGTCAAAGATTCGACACATTTTTAAAAAATTTCGATGATTTTGCAGGAGTTTAGAAGGGCAAAATAGAAATGTAAATATATAAGCAATTCCAAAGATGGACAACTTTATTTAGTAAGGTTATGATGGTTATTATAAAGGAAAACGTTTTCCGTTAGCCTTTTTAATAATAATCTTATTAAAGGAAGATTGTTTGAAAAAAGAAAAGGAGGAGTCACTTATGAATTACAACATTCGTGGCGAAAACATTGAGGTAACTCCAGCGATTAGAGATTACGTTGAAAAGAAAATAGCGAAGCTTGAACGCTATTTTACCGAAACACCAACAGCTAACGTAAATGTAAATTTGAAAACTTACACTGATAAAAAGGCAAAAGTAGAAGTTACGATTCCAATGTCGAATCTAGTGTTGCGTGCAGAGGAAGTTCATGAAGATATGTATGCCGGAATTGACCTTATTACAGATAAGTTAGAGCGTCAAATTCGTAAACATAAAACGAAAGTAAATCGAAAAATGCGTGAAAAGGGCAACCTGAATACATTGTTCACGACTGTTGCTGGTGAACCTGAGGCCGTTGAAGAAGATCACGAGCTTGAGTTAGTCCGCCAAAAAAGTTTTGACTTAAAGCCGATGGACAGTGAAGAAGCGATTCTGCAAATGAATATGCTTGGTCACAGCTTCTATGTATTTACGAACGCTGATACAAACCGTACAAACGTTGTTTACAAACGAAAAGACGGACGTTATGGTTTGATTGAGGCTCAGTAATTGTTGAGCTTAAAATACTTAATAATGAAAACGCAGCCCTGACTTTCAGGCTGCGTTTTTTGATCACTTGGAATCCTCAATGCTACCAAAGCGGTACAATTGTCTGTAGCATAGTACCTTTGGGCATTTTCATCTTACTTCTAAGGTGAAAAAGTAAATCAAAAGGAAGGATGGAGGTAGGCAAAGAAGTCTGGACTCTCGAAATTAACCTCCATATCTAACTTATATGAAAGAAATCTGTCCGAATGATGAAACCTTACCTATGCTTTTTACGTATAAATGAGAAATATTGCATGATATGCATAAGTTGTCACTGATTAATGGAAGTGGTAAGATAGTGAAGGAAACTAACGAAAATCAGGAAGGATTCGTTAACTTCAAGGCGAATCCTTTTTCATGAACAAAAAACAGCATGGTAACCGGGTTTTTTAGAGTTGGATCGTCTGATCTGAATTAAGGAAACACACGCATATTCAGGCCAAGTGATTGATTGCCGTGCCAGCGATTGGATGAATAAATACAGATGACGACGTGGCAGATTCAGATACGACCGTGTCCGTATGAGCAGAGGCATTTTTACACAAAAAGAATAAAGCTTAACAAGTAAAAGGAGCGTATGTATGGCTGGGATTTTAAGTAAGGTGTTTGATCCAAACAAACGCGAAATTAAACGACTCACTAAAATGACAGAGGAAATTGATGCCTTAAGTCAGACGATGGCCGAGCTGTCAGACGACGAACTGAGGAATAAAACAGAAGAGTTCAAACTTCGTTACCAAAGCGGAGAAAGCCTGGATGACCTCTTAACCGAGACATTTGCCGTTGTTCGAGAAGGAGCGAAACGTGTCCTTGGACTGTATCCATACCCTGTTCAGCTGATGGGGGGGATTTCCCTTCATGAAGGGAATATTTCCGAGATGAAAACAGGGGAAGGTAAAACACTTACCTCTACTATGCCCGTATACTTAAATGCTATATCTGGGAAAGGGGTTCATGTCGTTACTGTCAACGAATACTTAGCAGGCCGTGACGCATCCGAAATGGGCCAGTTGTATACTTTCTTAGGCTTGACCGTTGGCTTAAACCTGAATGGATTATCAAAGGAAGAGAAGCAGGCCGCCTATGCATGCGATATTACGTACAGCACTAATAATGAATTAGGCTTTGACTATTTACGTGATAACATGGTGCTCTATAAGGAGCAAAAGGTTCAGCGGCCACTGCATTTTGCCGTAATTGACGAGGTAGACTCGATCTTAATCGATGAAGCCCGTACACCATTAATCATTTCAGGATCGGCTCAAAAATCAACCCAGCTCTATATTCAGGCTAATGCATTTGTACGTACCTTGAAAAGAGAAGAGGATTATACGTACGATGAAAAGACAAAAGGGGTTCAATTAACGGAAAGCGGGATGAACAAAGCAGAGCGTTCTTTCGGCATTGATAACCTGTTTGATCTTAGCCATGTAACGATCAATCATCATATAACCCAAGCATTAAAGGCACATGCCAGCATGCATATCGATGTCGATTATGTTATTCAGGACGGCGAAATCGTGATTGTTGACCAGTTCACCGGACGTTTGATGAAGGGACGCCGCTACAGTGACGGTCTTCACCAAGCCATTGAAGCGAAGGAAGGTCTGGAGATTCAAAATGAAAGCATGACGCTTGCAACCATCACGTTTCAAAACTACTTCCGTATGTATGAAAAGCTTTCCGGTATGACAGGTACAGCGAAGACAGAGGAAGAAGAATTCCGCAATATTTACAATATGAATGTTGTCGTCATTCCGACCAATAGACCGATTGCCCGTGATGATAGGCCTGATTTAATATATGCAACAATGGAAGGCAAATTTAATGCGGTGGTTGAGGATATTGCCCAGCGCCATGCGGTCGGTCAGCCTGTACTTGTAGGCACAGTAGCGATTGAGACATCTGAAATTATTTCCAGATATTTAATAAAAAAAGGAATCCGCCACAATATATTGAATGCCAAAAACCACAGCAAAGAAGCGGAAATCATTGCTTTTGCCGGTCATAAGGGATCCGTTACGATCGCCACGAACATGGCTGGACGCGGTACCGATATTAAACTTGGCGACGGAGTAACAGAGCTCGGCGGACTGGCTGTTATCGGAACGGAACGCCATGAGAGCAGACGTATTGATAACCAGTTGCGCGGACGTTCCGGCCGTCAAGGAGACCCGGGGGTCACCCAATTCTATCTTTCCATGGAAGATGAATTAATGCGCCGCTTTGGTTCAGATAATATGAAGGCAATGATGGCAAAGCTCGGTATGGATGATACCCAGCCGATTCAAAGTAAAATGGTCTCCAAAGCCGTGGAATCTGCTCAAAGAAGGGTAGAGGGCAATAACTTTGATGCCCGGAAACAGCTTTTGCAATATGATGATGTTCTTCGCCAGCAGCGGGAAATTATCTACGCACAGCGGAATGAGGTGCTGGAATCCGAAAATCTGCGCAGCATCGTTGAAAACATGATTCTTTCATCATTGAAGCGCAATGTGTCTGCCCATGACCTGAATGCTGAAGAGCCAGAGCAATGGAGTAAATCTGTTCAGGGTCTGCTTGATTATGTGCAAGGAAATCTTCTTCACGAAGGCAGTATAACAGCCGATGACCTTCGCGGCATGGATACGGAAGAAGTTGTTGACTTTATTTTTGCCAAAGTGAACGAGCTGTACGATGAAAAAGAAGCACAGCTTGGCGAAGAGAGAATGCGCGAGTTTGAAAAAGTAATCGTACTTCGTGCCGTTGATTCCAAATGGATTGACCACATCGACATGATGGATCAGCTTCGTCAGGGAATTCATCTGCGTGCTTACGGTCAAATCAATCCGCTCCGCGAATATCAACAAGAAGGCTTTGCGATGTTTGAAGTGATGGTGGAGGCTATTGAAGAAGACGTTGCCAAATACATCATGAAGGCTGAAATCCGGCAAAACCTTGAGCGCCAGGAGGTTGCAAAAGGACATGCCGTTAATCCGAAGGAAGACGGAGAAAAGGCAAAAAGGAAGCCGATTGTCAAAAAAGACACGATTGGCCGCAACGATCCATGTCCTTGCGGGAGCGGTAAAAAATATAAAAATTGTCATGGTAAATTCGAATAATTTTCCATATGATGAGGAAAGAGGGTCGACAGAGCCAATGGCTGTTGGCTCTCTTTTTCCGAAAAATTGATTCTCAACAATCAGCTTTTGTTGTAGACTTTATGAGTTCATTAACAAATTTGAATATTGATATAGAGGTGACTGACAAATGGAATTAGCAGAGATTCGTCATGAGTTGGAAAATATAGCTGAAACATTAGCGGGTTTTAGGGGGTCTCTTTGACTTAGAAAACAAGGAGGCACGTATTGCTGAACTGGATGAGGTTATGCTAATGCCCGATTTCTGGGATGATCAGCAAAAGGCACAGGGAACCATTAATGAGTTAAACGGATTGAAGGATTTAGTGAATGGATACAATCATTTACAATCAGTGTACGAAAACCTGGAGGTATCGTACGAGCTTGTACAAGAGGAGCCGGATGAGGAGCTTCAGGCTGAATTGGAATCAGAGTTATCAAGCTTATCAGGACGTTTGAGCCATTTTGAGCTTCAGCTGCTGTTAAGTGAACCATATGACCGGAACAATGCGATTCTCGAGCTACATCCGGGTGCGGGTGGAACAGAGTCGCAGGACTGGGGTTCACTGCTTCTGCGCATGTATACAAGATGGGCAGAGAAAAAAGGCTTTAAAGTTGAAACGCTTGATTATCTTCCCGGTGATGAAGCGGGAATTAAGAGTGTAACCCTTTCGATCAAAGGACATAATGCCTATGGATATTTAAAAGCGGAAAAAGGGGTGCACCGTCTTGTTCGTATCTCGCCGTTTGATTCCGCGGGACGACGCCATACCTCCTTCGTCTCTTGTGAAGTTATGCCAGAATTTAATGATGAAATCGAAATTGAGATACGCTCGGAGGATCTCAAAGTGGATACATATCGAGCAAGTGGTGCAGGCGGACAGCATATCAATAAAACAGAATCCGCTATCCGCATTACCCACCTTCCGTCAGGTATTGTTGTCACATGCCAAAACCAGCGTTCGCAAATCAAAAACCGTGAGCAAGCGATGAAAATGCTGAAATCCAAGCTCTATCAATTAGAAATTGAAAAGAAAGAGGAGCAGATGGCCGAGATCCGCGGTGAGCAGAAAGAAATTGGCTGGGGAAGCCAAATCCGTTCCTATGTTTTCCATCCATATTCCATGGTAAAGGATCACCGCACCAGTGTTGAAACAGGTAACATCCAGGCAGTCATGGACGGCGATATTGATATGTTCATTGACGCATATCTACGTTCTAAAATTAATTAAATAATGTGCACGTGTATCCAATGTACAGTTTCCGATAAGAAGCCCCTGTCTTTTTGATGGCAGGGGCTTTCATGTTTATTGGGTGAAAATTAAATCTTCGTTTGTGTGAGAATGATCACTCTGAACAGCGAGGAATTTTGTCTCTTGGTTCGTCGCAGACAAAGCCTTGTTCACAAGCCAATCAACCGTATATTTATTTCTGTGGCACAAAACGGACACAGGAAAAGATGATCAGAGAATCCTCCTGGTTGTTCACAATATTGAAACAACTGTTGTAAGCGTTGATAATTCAGTATTACTGACGAAATTAGTCTTATCTATGAAAATGATCTTAATGTCAAAAAACTCTAATATTGGTATAATGTAGCCGTACTATGTTTTTAATTCCATAAGGGGTGACTTAATGTGAAAAAGAAATTATTAGCATTACTTTTCGGTACTTCTCTTGTACTTGCTGCATGTGGCGGCGGAGGCAGTGATAAAGGAACTGATGCAAGCAAAACGGCAAGTGCTGGGGATGCTGAGAAAGTATATGGACAATACTGTGCAAGCTGTCATAATGCAGATCTTAGCGGCGGAGTGGGTCTTGAACTGAAAACAGTAGGTTCCAGACTATCACAAGATGAAATTGCGACTGTTATTAAAGACGGTAGAAACGCTATGCCTGGCGGATTAATTACCGGCGACGATGCTGCTGCTGTAGCCGAGTGGTTAGCTGCAAAGAAATAAAATAAAAGAAAAGGGATTGGCTGAGTTCTTTTCTTGGTACGATTAGCCTGACCATCGTAAGGGATAACGTACAAGGGGAAGTCAGTCTTTCCAGCTTCTTTCCAGCCAAGTATCTCCTCTTGCCAACCGCTAATAAAATTCTATTAAAATGCCTTTCAAAAGACCTGTAGGTTTCAGTATTTTCCCTCCCTTATTCATCCAACTTTCTGCCTGAAAAGAAACTGTAATATTTTTTACAGTTATTTTGTTAACGTATGATGATATAATGTAGTAGTTGTAAAAATGAACATAGATTTTGTAGAAAAGTGTCGAATACGATTGAATGAAGGTTGATTATTTTCCAATAAAAAGATTTTGGGTGATAAACGATGATAGAAATGGAAAATGTTTATAAAAAGTATCCGAATGGTGTCGTTGCTGTCAACGGAATTAGTGTTCGGATTAAGCAAGGGGAATTTGTTTATGTTGTAGGGCCAAGCGGTGCTGGTAAATCTACGTTTATCAAATTAATGTACCGTGAGGAATCGCCTTCTAAAGGAACGATTATGATTAACGGAATAAACTTGGCGAAATTGAGAAATACAAGGGTTCCGTTGCTGCGTCGGCAAATTGGTGTTGTATTCCAGGATTTTAAACTATTGCCGACATTGACTGTTTTCGAAAATGTGGCTTTTGCCCTTGAAGTTATTGAAGAATTTCCAGAAAAAATCAAAAAGCGTGTAATGGAAACGTTGGATTTGGTTGGACTTAAGCATAAGGCACGTATGTTGCCTTCTGAGCTATCAGGTGGGGAGCAGCAGCGTATAGCGATTGCCCGTTCGATTGTGAACAATCCAAAGGTCGTGATTGCGGACGAACCGACAGGTAACCTCGATCCAGATACTTCATGGGAAATTATGAGAATTTTAGAAGAAATTCATGAAAGAGGAACGACGGTGGTAATGGCAACACATAACAGAGATATCGTCAACTCCATTAAACACCGTGTCATTGCAATTGAGAACGGTGTGATTGTGCGGGATGAGCAAAGAGGTGATTACGGATATGAAAGCTAGAACATTTCGCCGCCATGTAAGAGAAAGCTTTAAAAGCTTAGGAAGAAATGGATGGATGACATTCGCATCTGCAGGTGCTGTAACGATAACCCTTCTTCTTGTCGGTGTATTCTTTGTGATTATGATGAATTTAAATGAAGTTGCAAATAGCATTGAAGAAGATGTTGAGATCCGGGTGCATATTGATGTGGCCGCAACAAAGGAACAGCAGCAGGTGTTACACGACAAAATTAAAGCCCTTTCTGAGGTGGCAAGCGTCAAGTTTTCCCCGAAGGAAAAAGAACTTAATAATTTAGTGGACAGCTTTGGTGAAGATGGAGAGGCGTTCAAATTATTTGAACAGGATAACCCGCTAAACGATGTATTTGTTGTCAAGACAAAGGATCCGTCTGATACGATAAAAACAGCAAAGAAAATTGAGAAAATGCAATATGCGGCAAAAGTAAAATATGGTCAGGGAAAAGTTGAAAAAATCTTCAAAGTAACCGATACAAGTAGAAACGTAGGTATTATTTTGATTATCGGTCTCTTATTCACGGCAATGTTTTTAATTTCCAATACGATCAAAATAACCATCTTTGCCCGCAGAAAAGAAATCGAGATTATGAGACTCGTCGGGGCTACCAATTGGTTTATCCGCTGGCCTTTCTTCCTTGAAGGGTTATGGCTGGGATTAATTGGTTCTGTTTTGCCGGTAACTATTGTAGGCATTTCCTATTACTATGTGTACGAAATATTCTCTCCAAAACTCAAAGGCAATATGATACAGATGTTAGATTTTAATCCATTTTTCTATCAGGTGGCAGGTCTTCTGATTCTCATGGGTGCCTTAATCGGAGTATGGGGAAGCTTAATGTCCGTTCGAAAGTTTTTAAAGATATAATATCCAGCATTTTGGATAACGGATATGTGACCTTTTAAGAGGATTCCTCGTGAGGGTCAGTGTAATGGAAAAGCAGTGCTCCTCCACCTTTGTCGATGATTGGACTGGACAAGGCTGGAGGAGAGGTTATTGTAAGTTTTGGATACAGCTGCCGGCAAGGATTTTGTCTAGAGAGAGATCGATTTACCTATACATACTTTTTTGACAATCAGGGAAAGGAGAAATCGAAATTGAAAAAAGTTATTGTTTCATTATCTGTTACTGCTGTGATTGGATTCAGTACGGCTTTTACAGGAGTACCGGATAAGTATGCACTGGCAGCATCAAAAATGGAAGAATTACAGGAAAAGAGCAGCGAGATTCAAAACAAGCGTGAGCATATAGATGGCAAAATTGATAGTTCAAATGAACAATTGGATCAAATTCAAGCCCAGCAGGGTCAGGTAACGGCAGATGTCAACGCGATAGATTTGCAGATTGGCGATACAGAAACGAAAATAGTAGAGAAAAACCAGCAGATCGCCGAAAAAAATGAAGAAATAAATGCGTTGAACAAAGATATTGAAGCTTTAATCAAACGGATTGATGAACGGAATGAAGTATTGAAGGAACGAGCTCGCTCCTATCAAGAAAACGGCGGAATGATTAACTATATTGATGTATTGATTGGTGCAAACAGTTTCAGTGATTTTATTGATCGTATCGGTGCTGTTGCTGTGATCATGGAAGCAGACCAGGATATTATGAAGCAGCATAACAGTGATAAAAAAGCATTAGAGCAAAAGCAGGAAAAGGTAAAAACAGAGTTAGCGTCTCTTGAAACAATGCGCCACGAATTAGAAACGTTAATGAGTGAGTTGGATGTGCAAAAAGAAGAGAAAAATAGATTAATGGCACAGCTGCAACAGGAAGAATCAAAGGTTAATAACCTGCTGATGACGCTTGAAGAGGAACAGGCCATTATTGCTGGACAGGATGCTGCTATCCAAAGGGCGATCGAATTGGAACAGCAAAGACAGCGTGAGGCTACAGCTGCTGCAAATTCAAAGGGTAACGGGAGCCCTGCAGTGAATGTACCCGTATCGAGTGGAACCTTTACAAGACCTGCTGCAGGTCGTATATCCTCAGGGTTTGGCAACCGGAGTTTTAACGGCGGAGGCTTCCATTATGGTGTAGATATTGCTCAAAGCGGAACGGTACCAATTGTAGCGGCAGCAGATGGCGTTGTTATCCGCTCCTACTATTCTTCAAGCTATGGGAACTGTATCATGATCTCGCATTCTATCAACGGACAGACGTATACGACCGTCTATGCCCACTTAAGCAGCCGTTCTGTTGGGGATTATGAAACAGTATCAAAAGGACAGATGATTGGCTATATGGGCAATACCGGGGATTCCTACGGCCAGCATTTGCATTTCGAACTTCATAGAGGTCCATGGAATGCAGCGAAATCCAACGCGATTAATCCTGTGGGAATTGTTCCATTGTAAAAAAGCCTATTTTCATAGAGAATATTTGAAAAAAGAAGAGCAGCGCTGCTCTTCTTTTTTTGGCATATCCACTCTCTCTTCTTTCTTTCCGTGGAAACTTCTCATAACCTGTCCATTTCTACATATATTGAATTAGATATGCAGACAGGCAAGGGAGAAAGGGAGATGTGAAATGAACCAAAGGTGGCTCGCACTTCTCATAACCGGGTCCTTATTTACAGGGGCAGGCGGTACATATGCAGCAATGAAATGGGTGGATAGTGTTGAACCGTCAGCCGTTGAATTAGAGACAGACACAGGCGTGCCGGTCAAGGAGACACCGGAAGAAGCAACTGCTCAGGATACAGTAAATATGGAGAAAATCGCACAGGCTTACCAGCTGATTAAGGGTAGTTATGTTGAAGATGTGAAGGATGACCAGCTGATTGAAGGAGCTGTTCAGGGCATGCTCGCGTCGTTGAAGGATCCCTATTCCGTTTATATGAACAAAGAAAAATCAAAGCAGTTTAATCAATCTCTAGAGCCATCCTTTGAGGGGATTGGCGCTGAGGTCAGCATGGTGGACGGAAGGATCGTGATTGTCTCGCCATTTAAGGATTCTCCAGCAGAAAAGGCTGGCATTAAGCCGAATGATCAAATCCTGAAGGTGAACGGAGAGAGCGTAGAAGGCTTGGATTTATATGAAGCAACAGTGAAAATTCGTGGAAAAAAAGGGACGACAGTAAAGATTGAGATACAGCGCCAGGGATTAAAGGAGCCGTTGGTCATTTTTGTGAAACGGGATGAGATCCCGCAAATTACGGTTTACTCAAAGATAAAAAAACAGGGGGATCAATCAATTGCCTATATTGAAATCACCTCCTTCTCTAAGGAAACAGCTTCCGATTTCAGCAAACAACTGAAGAAACTGGAAAAAGAGAAAATCGATGGCCTTATTCTTGATGTACGCGGCAATCCTGGCGGGTTGCTCGACAGTGTAAAGCATGTGTTGGAGGAGTTTGTTTCCAAGGAGAATCCGTATGTCCAAATTGAAAAACGCAACGGAGAGAGGAAACAATATTATACAACACTTGAAAAAGACAAGGACTACCCAATTGTAGTATTAATTGATAAAGGAAGTGCCTCCGCCTCAGAAATCCTGGCCGGTGCCCTGCAAGAAGCAGAAGGCTTCAAGCTGATCGGGGAGGAATCCTTTGGCAAAGGGACGGTACAGTCGGCTATACCGATGGGAGACGGAAGCAATATTAAGCTGACATTGTATAAATGGCTGACGCCTGACGGCAACTGGATTCATAATAAAGGAATTAAACCGGATGTAGAAGTAAAGCAATCAGAGCTCTTCCAATTGCATCCGATCCAAATAACCGAAACATTGGAAAAGAATATGAATAATGAGCAGGTGAAAAACGTCCAACAGATTTTAGCAAATATTGGATATGGTCCCAGCAGGACAGATGGTTATTTTAATAGTGGGACGGAAGCAGCGGTGAAGGCCTTTCAACTTGAGCATGATTTACCGTCGATCGGAAAGGTGGATGAAAAAACAGCAAAGGCTTTGGAACAAAAGGTCATAGATGAACAGAAAAAGGAAAAAAATGATCTGCAGCTGCAGACAGCCTATAAATATATTGAAAAGATAAAAAGATAAGCAACAAGATTTTAGGGGCAGGTTCCTCCATGATGATTTCGCTCATCCGTTTTTCATTTTGCGGATGAACATTGATGGGGACTGACCCTTTACTTGTTGGCAGACTAGCTTTTATGCAGAATCTCGTACATGTGGAAGAACTGCCGGAGGATAATCCACTATATTATGGCGATGACCTGCATGATTCAGGTGATCCCCAATCCGAACTGCTGGATACTGTTAATTAATACATTCTGAGCCGGAGCAATTTTTTTGATTACTGGCAGGCAGCCTGTCTCAAAGGAGACGGATTAAGGTACAATAGTGTTAAAGAAAGAATCAGCGGAGGCGAAAAAGATGGGGAGCTCCCTGAAAGACAGATCTAGGGTTTTGGAAAAAGCAGTATGGTTGCTGGTGATGATTTCTATTATAATTGGAACCTGCTATATGTTTATGATAGACAAGAGTTCAAAGGTTTTGATGGGATTTTTCACACTTGCCCTGCTTGTGCTAATGGCGCTTGGGCAAAAATACATACGGCTTCCTGCTCTGTTTATCACTATTTTATATGGTTTTATCTTTATGGCAGTCGGACTTGGCACATTTGGCGGCATGTACAGGGTTTCACATTTTGATGATGTGCTGCATGTATTCTCGGGAATTTTGCTCGGATATGGCAGTTGGATTATTTTAAAATACATGACGGGGAAGGAATTGCCCGGATTGCTCCCGAATTCCTTTATTGTACTGTACATTTTCTGCTTTTCTCTTGCAAGCGCCGGAGGTTGGGAGCTTCTTGAATTTGCTGGGGATAAGCTGTTCCATTTTACGGCTCAGGGAAGAGACCCGGATGATACGATGTATGATATGATTGACGGAATGATTGGCGGGCTGGTCGCCGCATATTTCATCGTCAAACACAGAGTGGGAAATAAACGAAGTTCGTCCCTGTAATTTCCTGCTAAATTTGATAGAATAGAATTTAATAGAATTTTAGAGTATTGAATGAACGAAATTTATAAATAGAGGTTGGTGGCGGCATTGGCACAAGAATGGATGATGGAATTGTTAAAAGGGGCGGGAAAACTCTTATTGAATCCGGTTTTTTATTACCTTTTTTTCCTTGCGGCCGTATTAGGTGTTTCAAGAGTGAAAAGGGAACGTCAAAACTTCCACATCCGGGCGGAAAATGCGTATTTTGAATTGCGCCAGCTTCTGCCGCTTGGATTAATAGCCGGCGCCATCCTTTCCCTAATTACAATTGGGGCTGGCATTGTTATCCCTATTGAATTCGTTGTTTTTGCAGCGTGCTTCACTTTTTTATGGAGCTTGACAACGAAAGTTAGACTACTGTCTCCGATATATACTGTCGGCTTTGCCTTTTTTGCTGCGTTGTTCTTCCTAAAGAAAAATTGGGACCTGCCGCTTATCCCAAGCCATTCACCTGAATGGAGCCCGGACATTCTTGCTCCCATTGCCATCATTCTGGCTTTGCTGCTCATTGCAGAAGGGTTTTTAATTACGCAGAATGGTAGTAAAGGAACTTCTCCAAAGCTAATGAAGGGGAAAAGAGGCCTTGTTGTCGGGATTCATGAGGTCAAAAGGCTTTGGATGGTGCCGATTCTCTTCGTGATGCCAGGCGAATGGCTGACGTCGCCATTCGATTGGTGGCCGGTTTTTTCCATTGGAGCGGAAAGCTATACGCTGATCCTGGTACCCTTCTCGATCGGTTTTTCCCAGGAAATTAAAGGTATGCTTCCGGCTGAGTCTGTAAAGCAGGTCGGCAGAAAAGTGACAAGGCTTGGATGTATTCTCACAGTTCTGTCTGTAATCGGGTTTTGGTATCCAATTGCTTCGATTGTGATCGTTACACTGGCTATCATTGTCAGAGAATGGATTTCTCTCAAGCAGCGATTAATGGAGGATAATCTACCGTTCTATTTTTCTATGAAAAATCAGGGTGTAATGATACTTGGTGTTTTGCCTGATTCTGCTGCAGCGGGAATGGGATTAGAGGTCGGAGAATTAATCATGAAGGTAAACGGAGCTCCGGTGAATGATGAGGAATCCTTTTATAATGCTCTGCAGCACAACCGTGCACATTGCCGGCTTGAGGTATTGGATGTGAACGGGCAAGTTCGATTTACCCAGCGGGCCTTATATGAAAATGATCACCATGAACTGGGAATCTTGTTTGTACAGGACGAAAAATGGGAGTCTAAAAAAGTTCAGTAATGTGATTTTTCATCATTAGTTAGAATCATGTGGAAAATAAAGAAGATAACGCCCCTGAAGGTTTCCTTTAAGGCGTTATCCCTTACATCAGGATATGTATAATTTGGTTATATTCTATTCCTTCATTTTTCCAAGAAAGCCATATAATTAACAGCAATAGCCCAAGGATAAGCCCAATCTACATAATTTCAAATGAAGTTGGAGAAGCATTAACGACCTATATCAGAAACTTATCGATGGTGGACAAGCCCTTATGTCAATTGGTGATTATGGTTTTAGTAAAAAATTGGCTGACTAAATGGCCGTTTCGGAGTATCATGGCAGCTGAATCTTCCTACGGAAAATGATCAAAGGAGTGTTTAAAAAAATGGCACGTATTTTATTTATTAATGGTGGTTCAGAAGGACACGTCAATCCAACTATCGGAGTTGTGCGGGAGCTTATTTCCCGTGGAGAAGAGGTAGTGTACTTTACGATAGAAGCTTTTCGTGACCGTGTCGAGAAGACTGGAGCAAAAGTTCAAACATTTGATGCTGAAAAATTTATAAAAGCTTTTATCTCAGGTGGCAGAAATGATTTACTCGGAGAAATCAATGGTCTTTTGCGCACGGCAGATATCATGATACCTAGTGTTCTGGAGCAAATTAAAGGAGAACATTTTGATTATATCATCCATGACTCCATGTTTGGTTGTGGACGATTACTTGCACAAATACTGAAACTGCCGGCCATTAATTCTTGCACTTCTTTTGCACAGACAGAAGCATCGTTTAATATTATGCTGGATCAGCTTTCGAAAAAAAT
>NZ_CAMLDX010000036.1 GCF_946478885.1 uncultured Bacillus sp.
AATAATTATTTTACTCTTATCCAGAGAGGCGGAGGGATGTGCCCGATGAAGCCCGGCAACCGTCAATCATTGATTGATATGGTGCCAATTCACACAGAGCATTGAGCTTTGATAGATGGGAGAAAGGTATATGCATATTTAGATGCCTTTCTGCTCATGCGCAGAAAGGCATTTTGTATCATTAGCTGAGAACTATCTACTGAAAAGATTTTTAAAAAAATGATAAACTTCAGAATAGCAGGATTACGATTTTTTACTTTGCTGACATCGGCATTAGGCCAAAAGGGATAGTAAAGAGGGTGAATATTAGGATGATTTCAATTAAGAATGTGAAAAAAATCTTTTCTACAAAGCAGGGAAAATTAACGGCTGTTTCTGATGTGAATCTGGAAATTAAGGAAGGCGAAATATTTGGCGTTATCGGATACAGTGGAGCCGGGAAAAGCACCCTGATCAGGATGTTAAATGGACTGGAAATTCCTACTGAAGGCACAGTCACGGTTGCTGACCGGAACGTATCTCATATTAAAGGAAAGGAATTGCGAGATGCCCGCCAGGAAATCAGCATGATTTTCCAACATTTTAATCTGCTGTGGTCTAGAACAGTAGCAGAAAACATTGCTTTTCCTCTGGAAATTGCTGGTGTGCCAAAAGCAGAACGGAGAAAGCGAGTCAAGGAGCTAATCAGCTTGGTCGGATTGCAGGGAAGAGAAAAATCCTACCCTGCGCAGCTGAGCGGCGGTCAAAAGCAAAGAGTTGGAATCGCCAGAGCTCTGGCGAATAATCCAAAGGTGTTGCTTTGTGATGAGGCGACATCAGCACTGGATCCGCAGACAACGGATTCCATTTTGGAGTTGCTGGTAGATATTAATAAACGTCTTGGTTTAACGATCGTTCTGATTACACACGAGATGCATGTTATTCGAAAAATCTGCCGCAGGGTAGCCGTTATGGAAAACGGTACAATTGTTGAAACGGGCGCTGTATTAGAGGTATTTAAAAATCCACAGCAGCCGATTACAAAGCGTTTTGTTCAACAGGTGACAGAGCCTGAGGAAACAATGGAAACGATCCAGCATTTACTTCATTTGTACCCGTCCGGCAGGGTTGTGCAGCTTTCTTTTATTGAGAAAAATGTAGAAACCCCACTGATCACGAATTTGATTCGGCATTATTCGATAACTGTTAATATAATCCAGGGGAAAATTTCACAAACACAGGATGGGGCATACGGAACATTATTTATCCATTTGGATGGCGATGAATCTGAAGTTCAAAAGGCAATTGACTACATCCAGTCTCAGCAAGTGGGAGTGGAGGTGATTTTACATGCTTAGTCAGCTGTTTCCAAATGTGAATTGGGAAAGAATGTGGGAGGCAACAGTGGAAACCCTTTATATGACGGGGATTTCGACATTAGCAACCTTTATTTTAGGTATTATTCTTGGATTACTTCTCTTTTTAACGGCAAAAGGAAATATTTGGCAGAATACCCTTGCTTACAATGTGATCGGTGCGGTTGTCAATATTTTCCGTTCTATTCCGTTTATCATCTTAATTGTTTTATTAATCCCGTTTACCAAGCTTTTACTGGGAACAATGATCGGGGAGAATGCCGCTCTGCCAGCATTAATTATCGGCTCTGCCCCGTTTTATGCACGCATGGTGGAAATCGGACTCCGGGAAATTGATAAAGGTGTAATTGAAGCAGCCAGATCCATGGGGGCAAAGACAAGTACGCTCATTTGGAAGGTACTGCTGCCGGAATCGTTGCCTGCACTTATATCTGGAATAACTGTGACAGCTATATCATTAGTTGGTTTCACGGCCATGGCAGGTGTGATTGGTGCAGGAGGCCTGGGAAACTTGGCCTATCTGGAAGGATTTCAGCGCACCCGTTTTGATGTAACCTTAACGGCAACAGTAATCGTGCTTATTATTGTGTTTATTATCCAATTTATTGGTGATATTATAACTGCAAAAATTGATAAACGATAAAAGGAGAGGTTGAAGCATGAAAAAATGGTTATTGCTTATATTGACTTGTTTCTTAGCTCTTGTTCTAGCCGCTTGCGGGGCTGCCGATGATAAGGAAGGAGCAGTCGGCGGCGATGATGCTGACAAGGATAAAGCAGCAGAAACGGTAAAACTGACAATCGGTGCATCCAATGTGCCACATGCGGAAATTTTGGAAAAGGCTAAACCGATTTTGGAGAAAAAAGGAATCGAACTTGACATTGTGCCATTCCAAGATTATGTTCTGCCAAACAAGGCCTTAGAATCCAAGGAATTGGACGCTAACTATTTTCAGCATATCCCTTACTTTGAATTACAAATTAAAGAGAATCATTATGATTTTGTGAATGCTGGTGGCATCCATATTGAACCAATCGGCATTTATTCTAAGAAATATAAAAAGTTAAGCGATCTTCCAAATGGAGCGACTGTCATTATCAGTAACTCTGTTGCTGACCACGGTCGTGCACTGTCTTTGCTTGAAAATGAAGGACTACTTACCTTAAAAGAAGGTATTGATAAAACTGCAGCCACTTTAGATGACATTGCCGAAAACAAAAAAAATCTGAAATTTGATACAGAATATGCACCAGAATTGCTGCCACAGATCTATAATAATAATGAAGGCGACATTGTTTTAATTAACTCAAACTTTGCGATTGATAATGGAATCAATCCATTAGAAGATGCGATTGCCATCGAAGATGAAAAATCTGCTTATGTAAATATCATTGTCGTTCGTAAAGGAGATGAAAATCGGAAAGAAATCAAAACGCTTGTCGATGTTCTCCATTCGAAAGAAATTCAGGATTTCATTATCGACGAATATAAAGGGGCAGTTGTTCCAGTTTCTAAGTAAGAAAATTGAACAGAAAGAGCTATGGTTCCTAAATGGACCATGGCTTTTTCATATTTAATGCGGAATATTGAAGTTATTCATATTTTATATATAGATGAGGGACAAACTAAAAGAGTGTACAGAATCGGTTGTAAGCGCTTTTTCACTATTCTCAATTAATGGGAAATATACTTTCTATATATATTTGTTTTGAAAGCTCGATAATACTGACCCTTTTGTAAATAAATCATACGTAAGTATTGCTAATCATTATCATTTAGTATAAGATTGTAATGAGAATAGATTGAGAATGAAATAACAGGTCATTTACCGACAAGATACAAATTACATTCGGGAGGAATAATAAAATGGCAGGATCTGTATTAAGTATTGAAGACTTACATGTTTCTATTGAGGGAAAAGAAATCTTAAAAGGAGTCAACTTAGAGATTAAAAGCGGGGAATTCCATGCGATCATGGGACCAAATGGAACAGGTAAATCAACTTTATCTTCTGCTATTATGGGCCACCCAAAATATGAAGTAACGCAGGGCAGCATCACATTGGATGGGAAAAATGTTCTGGAAATGGGTGTAGATGAACGCGCTCGTGCCGGACTGTTCCTTGCAATGCAATATCCAAGTGAAATTAACGGGGTTACAAATGCAGACTTTTTGCGTTCTGCCATCAACAGCCGCCGTGCAGAAGGCGATGAAATTTCTCTTATGAAATTCATAAAAGCAATGGATAAAAAAATGGACTTTCTGGAAATGGATCCGGATATGGCACAGCGCTATTTGAACGAAGGATTTTCAGGCGGTGAAAAGAAACGTAATGAGATTTTGCAAATGATGATGATTGAACCGAAGATTGCCATTCTGGATGAGATTGATTCAGGTCTTGATATCGATGCATTAAAGGTTGTGTCAAAGGGAATTAACGCTATGCGCGGGGAAGATTTCGGCTGTATCTTGATTACACACTATCAACGTTTGCTAGATTATATCACTCCTGATTACGTCCATGTCATGATGCAGGGGAAAGTAGTAAAATCAGGCGGACCTGAGCTTGCGCAGCGCCTTGAGGCAGAAGGATATGACTGGATTAAGCAAGAGCTTGGAATTGAAGACGAAACTGTTGGCCAAGAAGCGTAAGGTTAGGAGGAGCTATTGATGACTACTGAAATTAAAAATTCATTTGATAAAGAGTACATTGGCTCTTTTTCAAGGGAATTGGGCGAACCTGAGTGGTTAACAGAATTACGCATTCAATCCTTTGAACTAGCAGACAATCTCCCACTGCCAAAAGCGGATAAAACTAAAATCGATAAATGGAACTTGACACATATTCAAAAGCATCTTGTTAAAAGTGAAGATTTTGCATCATTTGACAGCCTGCCTGATCAGGTAAAAGCACTTATTAATGTAAATGAAACCAACCAAAATTTATACATTCAGCGCAATAATCGTCCAACCCTGTTATCGATATCAAAAGAATTGCAGGATAAAGGGGTCCTATTTACAGATATTTTTACAGCCGCAAGGGAACACAGCGATTTATTGCAAAAATATTTTATGAAAGATGCCGTGAAAATCAATGAACATAAATTGACAGCTTTACATGCGGCTCTGTTAAACGGTGGAGTATTTATCTATGTTCCGAAAAATGTTGTCGTTAACGATCCGATTCAAGCTGTATATTTGCACGATGATCCGGAAACAAATCTATTTAATCACGTGTTAATTGTGGCCGAAGATAACAGCTCAATTACTTATGTCGAAAATTATCTCTCTGTTGTGGAGGCCAGTGACAATGTCTTTAACATTGTGACAGAAGTTATTGCGAAGGCTAATGCGAAGGTTCAATATGGTGCGGTGGATTCGTTGACACAAGGAATCACTACTTACGTAAACCGTCGCGGAACGGCTGACAGAGATGCCCGGATTGAATGGGCGCTTGGTTTAATGAATGACGGTAACACCATCTCGGAAAATACAACTAATCTTGTAGGAGACGGCTCTTTCGGCGATACAAAGATCGTTGTAGTTGGTCGTGGTGAACAGACTCAGAACTTCACAACGAAGATTGTTCAGTTCGGGAAATATACCGTAGGAAATATTCTAAAGCATGGTGTTATGAAGGATAGTGCCACCAGTATTTTTAACGGAATTGGCAAAATTGAGCATGGTGCTTCTAAATCGTCTGCTGAGCAGGAGTCACGTGTCCTCATGCTGAGTGAAAATGCACGCGGAGATGCCAATCCAATCTTGCTGATTGACGAAGATGATGTGATAGCAGGTCACGCAGCATCTGTCGGACGTGTTGATCCTGTGCAGCTTTATTACATCATGAGCCGCGGGATTCCAAAACACGAGGCAGAGCGCTTGATTATACATGGATTCCTCGCTCCAGTGGTCAATCAATTACCTATTGAAGGTGTTAAAAAGCAGCTCGTTGAAGTGATTGAAAGGAAAGTAAAATAATGGATATCAATGAAATTCGCAAGCTTTTTCCTATTTTAGATCAGGAAGTCAATGGACATTCTTTAGTATATCTGGATAGTGCGGCAACTTCGCAAAAGCCTGTCAATGTGATTGAAACAATCAATCAGTATTACCGGGGCTATAACTCCAATGTTCACCGCGGTGTGCACACATTAGGAACAAGGGCAACTGATGCCTATGAAGGAGCGCGTGAAAAGGTTCGAAAATTGATTCATGCTAAATCAATTGAAGAAGTGATTTTTACAAGAGGTACGACTGCTTCACTTAATATCGTTGCTGCAAGCTATGGAAGAGCGAACCTTCATGAAGGTGATGAAATTGTCATAACGTACATGGAGCATCATAGTAATTTAATTCCATGGCAGCAGGTAGCTAAAGCGACCGGTGCCACATTGAAATACATTCCGTTGCAGGAGGACGGTACATTATCATTAGATGATGTTAAAGCGACAATTACTCCAAATACGAAAATTGTCTCCGTGACATCTGTTTCAAATGTATTGGGCGTGATCAACCCGATTAAGGACATTGCGAAAATTGCTCATGCAAACGGAGCGGTGATGGTAGTCGACGGTGCTCAAGGCGTCCCGCATATGAAAGTAGATGTACAGGATCTGGATTGCGATTTTCTTGCTTTCTCAGGACATAAAATGTGCGGACCGACTGGTATAGGAGTATTATATGGTAAGAAACAATTATTAGAGAATATGGAACCTGTTGAATTCGGCGGTGAAATGATCGATTTCGTTGGTTTATATGATTCGACCTGGAAGGAACTTCCGTGGAAGTTCGAAGGAGGAACACCGATTATCGCTGGAGCAATTGGGCTCGGTGCTGCGATTGACTTTTTGCAAGAAACAGGTTTAGAAAAAATATTAGAACACGAGCACAAACTTACTACGTATGCACTTGAAAGAATGTCTGCGATTGACGGGATGACTATCTATGGTCCTAAGGAAGCTGAGAAACGAGCAGGAGTTATTACATTCAATATTTCTGATGTGCATCCACATGATGTTGCGACCGTTTTAGATGCAGAGGGAATTGCTGTTCGGGCAGGACACCACTGTGCACAGCCACTAATGAAATGGTTAAATGTATCAGCAACTGCAAGGGCAAGTTTTTATCTGTATAATACGGAAGACGATATCGATAAGCTTGTGGAAGGACTCGTGAAAACAAAGGAGTATTTTAACGATGTCTTCTAATAATTTAGATGTTTTATATAGACAAGTAATAATGGATCATTACAAAAATCCGCGTAACCGCGGAGTGATTGAAGATGACAGCCTGACGATTAATATGAATAATCCAACCTGTGGTGACAGAATCCAGCTTACCTTAAAGGTAGAGAATGATAAGGTTGTCGATGCGAAGTTTGAAGGAGAAGGCTGTTCGATTTCCATGTCATCTGCTTCCATGATGACACAGGCGATTAAAGGTAAACCAATCGAAGAAGCGCTTGAACTTGCCCACACCTTCTCGGATATGGTTCAAGGGAAGGATATCGATGTCGATGAAGATATCGATCTTGGTGATATTGAAGCATTATCGGGTGTATGTAAATTTCCAGCACGAATCAAATGTGCGACACTTGCATGGAAAGCTATGGAGAAGGCACTTCATGAGGAAGATAAATAAAAGGTCGGTCACCGTTTATCGACAGAGTAAAAGGCGATATCCAGGCAGATAACGGACAAAGGGTCAACCAATCAACAATAGCGGCGTGGGCCTTGCTGCCGAATTGAATTTGATGATCCATCGGTATGCAGCTCTGCCTCTTACCAAAAAGGAGGAAAACGACAATGGCAAAAAAAGCGCCTGAAATCGGTGATTATAAGTATGGCTTTCATGATAAAGACGTCTCCATTTTCCGGTCAAAACGCGGCTTAACAAAAGAAATTGTCGAAGAAATTTCTAAAATGAAAGAAGAGCCTCAATGGATGCTTGACTTCCGTCTGAAGAGCTTAGACCATTTTTACAGTATGCCGATGCCGCAATGGGGCGGGGACTTATCATCCCTTAATTTTGATGAAATTACCTACTATGTAAAACCGTCCGAGAAGTCTGAAAAATCATGGGATGAAGTTCCGGATGAGATTAAACAAACTTTTGATAAACTGGGAATCCCGGAAGCGGAACAGAAATATTTGGCCGGTGTCTCGGCTCAATATGAATCAGAGGTTGTTTATCATAATATGAAGGAAGATCTTGAGGCACTAGGTATTGTCTTTAAGGATACGGATTCAGCACTGAAGGAAAACGAAGACATTTTCCGTGAACATTGGGCCAAGGTCATTCCGCCAACAGACAATAAGTTCGCTGCATTAAACTCAGCTGTGTGGTCAGGCGGTTCGTTTATTTATGTACCAAAAGGCGTGAAGGTAGAAACACCGTTGCAGGCCTATTTTCGGATCAACTCTGAAAACATGGGGCAATTTGAACGGACGTTAATCATTGTCGATGAAGGGGCACATGTCCATTATGTAGAAGGCTGTACGGCGCCGGTTTATACAACAAATTCACTGCACAGCGCAGTGGTTGAAATTGTCATCAAAAAAGGTGCTTATTGCCGGTACACGACGATTCAAAACTGGGCAAATAATGTCTTTAATCTTGTAACAAAGCGGGCCGTTTGTGAAGAAAATGCAACAATGGAATGGATCGACGGCAATATCGGTTCGAAATTAACCATGAAATATCCTGCCGTTATTTTAAAAGGTGAAGGTGCCCGCGGCTTGACTTTGTCTATTGCCATCGCTGGTAAAGGTCAGCATCAGGATGCAGGAGCAAAAATGATTCACCTTGCGCCAAATACTTCGTCTACGATCGTATCGAAGTCTATTTCAAAGCATGGCGGAAAGGTGACGTACCGTGGACAAGTTCATTTTGGAAGGAAAGCGGATGGCGCCCGCGCAAACATTGAATGTGATACACTAATTATGGATAACCTGTCTACATCAGATACCGTTCCGCATAATGAGATCCTCAATGATAACATCTCGCTGGAGCATGAAGCAAAAGTTTCAAAGGTTTCTGAAGAACAGTTATTCTATTTAATGAGCCGTGGTATATCGGAGGAAGAAGCAACAGAAATGATCGTTATGGGCTTCATTGAACCATTTACAAAAGAACTTCCAATGGAGTATGCTGTTGAAATGAACAGATTGATCAAGTTTGAAATGGAAGGGTCTATTGGATAATATAAAAAACCTTTATATATCAGTGGTTTTAGATTGAAGACAAAAGGCATTTGGGAATGTTCTTATTCCCAAATGCCTTTTGTATACAGTCTTGGCTTTCCATTCTTGGAAAGCTTTTTTAGCAGGAGGAGACAACTTTGAATAATAGTTGGAATCGATTTATTTATAAATGTTGGTCACCAATTTATGATTACTTTTTTAATAAAGGGATGTTCCTTAAGGCAAGAAAAAACATATTTAAAGATTTAGTCCTTGAAAAAGGGAGTAGAGTTCTTTTAGTAGGTGTAGGTACTGGGGCTGATATTCCATTTTTCTTAAATAAGGGGTACGAAATAACTGCAATTGATTTTTCTGCTGATATGTTGGAGGTAGCAAAGGAAAAATACCGTGATACATCGATCAACTTTATTCAAATGGATGCACAAGAAATGGATTTTAAGGACGATACATTTGATTTTATTGTAGCTAGTTTAATTCTTAGTGTAGTGCCTAAACCAGAAAATGTACTTAGAGAAATCGTAAGGGTTGTAAAGGCAAATAGTAAAATTCTTATATTTGATAAGTTTGTTCCTAAAAACAAAAAATTGAATACTACACAAAAGCTTATACGCCCGATTATTAAACTACTCGGAACCGATATTGGTTTAGATTTTGATGAGGTATTTAAAGTTGTAGAAAATCAATGTGAATTGATTCAGGATAGTGATGTTATGTTAAACGGCATGTATAGAAAAATAGGGGTATCAAAAAAGGAAAAGCAAATTGAAAAAATTAATATTCGTAATAATTAATAGATTGATATGATGATTCCCACTATCGCTAGTGCTCATACAGAATTCCTCTCTTTCAATTCTGAATCAGGGCAGGTATAACAGAAGATAAAAATAAAATATCTTTGGATTGTGGTACCTGATGCCTGATACCTGTGCGTGTGGGAAAGCTCCTTTGTCTGTCGAAAGGCAGTGGGTCTAAAGTCAATGGGACTGAGCTTTCCTGTTTTCGCCCTGAAATAAACAAAGCCCGTTTACATCCCTTCATTATTCCGCTATTCTAAATGAGAATCCAGGAAAAATGTCCGGACGGCTTAATCGTCCGTTCATATGATATGTAAAGGTGGAGAAAATAAATCATGATTTTGGACCTAGTATTATTATTAATTGTCGGATTAATAGCAGGAACGATAGGAAGCCTGGTTGGTCTTGGAGGCGGGATTATTATTGTTCCAACATTATTATTTTTAGGCACGAATACCTCCATTTTGAGTGAAGTAACGCCGCAGGTTGCTACAGGTACTTCATTGCTCGTGATCATTTTTACTGGTCTGTCATCAACGATTGCCTATTATAAACAAAAAAGAGTTGATTATAAAAGCGGATTAATCTTTTTTATTGGTAGCGGACCGGGGGGGATTTTTGGAGCATGGGTCAATAAACAATTGGATGTGGATGCCTTTTCCGTTTGGTTCGGGTTGTTTATGATTTTCATTTCATTCGTCTTAATGTTTAAGGATCGCTTAAAGCCGCGAAAGAAAAAATCGGAAAAAGGCATTTGGCGTACATATTTGGATGCTTCGGGGAATGAACAGACATATGGTTTTCATCCGGCTGCAGGAATTGCCATCTCAGTTGTCGTAGGTTTTCTTGGTGGGCTTTTGGGAATCGGCGGTGGAGCTTTGCTGGTTCCGGTGATGATTCTGCTGTTCTTTTTTCCGCCGCATATTGCGGTTGCAACCTCCATGCTTCTTTTATTTTTGACTTCTGTAACAAGTTCCATGGCACACATTTATATGGGAAACATTAATTGGTTGTATGCCGCAGGTTTAATTCCGGGAGCATGGATTGGTGGAAAGCTTGGTGCCTCGATTAATCAGAAACTCCCGAGTAAGACGGTTGTCGTTCTCTTACGCGTGGTTTTGATCGTCGTAGGGGCACGGCTGATTTATCAGGGGATCTTCTAAACGAATTACTGAACGAAATCTTTTGTTTATGCTACGATGTAGATAGACGAAATGAATGTTTCAAGAGCCCTATTTTAGATATTGAGGAAGGGAAAGGCGATGGAATTTGGAAGTCATTCATATTTATCATACAAATGATTTGCATAGTCATTTTGAGCATTGGCCTCGGATTCACCATTTTTTGCAGGAACGGAAAAAGTGGCATGAGCAAGCCGGTGAGGGATTTTTATTATTTGACCTTGGTGATCACGCTGACCGTTCGCATCCATTAACGGAAGCAACCCATGGTAATGTGAATGTCGATCTGCTGAATAAAGCCGGATATCATGCCGTCACTATTGGGAATAATGAAGGAATAACCTTTCCACATGAGGATTTAGAGCACTTATATGATCATCGTTTATTCGAAGTCCTGCTTGCAAATTTATATCGGGAAGATGGAGAGCGACCTGGCTGGGCAAAGGCCGCTACCGTTTATGAAACGAAAGGCGGCATAAAGGCAACGGTCACCGGACTGACCGCCTCCTATTCCCATCTTTATCGGCTGATGGGGTGGAAGGTGACAGATCCATATGAAGAACTAAGGAATCAGCTAGATCAACAGAAAGAACAGTCTGATATGATAATCCTGCTTTCCCATCTGGGGATTCATGATGATGAAAAAATTGCCTGCCAGTTTCCGGAAGTTGACGTCATTATCGGTGGACATACCCATCATATTTTCCATGAGGGAAAAATGGTGAATAATACGTTGCTGGCATGTGCAGGTAAATATGGGATGTATATCGGGCATATTCGTTTAGCCATTGACCCGGAGACAAAGAAAATAAAGGAAAAAAGGGCATGGTTGTATGATACGAATGAATTGCCTCCTGTAAACAATGAGATAGAGCAAGTGGAGAATTTTTATAATACTGGGAAAGCAATGCTTTCGACAGATATTATCGCTAGTCATTATGTCCACACATCACAGGACGAGCTTGCCGTGTTGTTATGCAATGCCCTCAGGGAGAGCTGTGCGGCTGATTGTGCCTTTATCAATAAAGGGTTGATTCTGGAAAATCTCGATCCGGGGATTGTTACAAAGTTTGATTTACATAAAATATGTCCACACCCTATCAACCCGTGTGTGGTTGAATTGACAGGTTCAGAGTTAAAAGAAGTTTTGGTACAGACACTCGATGAAAAGTGGAGCGATATGCAGATAATGGGATTTGGTTTTCGCGGAAAGATCATGGGGAAAATGATCTACAGCGGAATTCAGATAGCGAGGAAAAAGCAGTATTATATGTTCTCTATCCATGGTATACCGATCGTAAGTGATAGTAAGTATACATTGGCAATACCGGATATGTTTACATTTGGAAAGTTTTTCCCAGCCATCTTTCGTGCTGAAAATAAACAATATATGTTGCCGGATTTTATGAGGCATCTGCTCGCTTGGAAAATACAAGAAACTGAAAAACAAGCAGCAGACTAATACACCTTTTTGTCCTTTTCTCATATTTTAATCATAGGGAGGAGAGGAGCGATAGGTATGATAGACGTATCACCCATTGATATAAGCGGGCATAAATTTATCGGTATTTCCGTTCAATTACCTAAGACGAATCTTTTGATTGTAACAAGTGATAAAGGATATATTATGTGTGGGGCATTGGATGTTGCTTTGCTTAACGAAAAATTAAAAGACCGAAAAGTGATTGCCGGAAGGGCTGTTGGCGTGAAAACGATTGAACAGTTGTTAGAAGCTCCGTTGGAATCTGTTACCTATGAGGCAGAAGCCAATGGAATTTATCAAGGTATGATTGGCAGAGAAGCCATGCTGAAGATGATCTGATAGATAAGCGGTATAGGGAGCTGTCCCGAAAATAAAGGTGTCAGGCACCACAATCTTGTTTCCTTTTGCATCAATCCGCGCTGGATATAGATGGTGGATGCCCTAACACTTTATGAGACAGTTCCATTTTTTTTTTTACATAAAATGAAAAATTCTTATTGAGAAATTTTGATGAAAATAGACCTAAAAGTTCCGATATAACATTCAGTAAAAAAGAAAAAGATATGGGTGTTTCAGTATGAGATTAGTGGCAACAGCGACTGTAGCGGTCGGAACGAAGCTTGGAAAGCCGATTTATAATGAAAAGGGTAAAATCTTAGTGAATAAAGGTGTAGCGCTGAATGAGCGTATACTAAAACGATTGAGACAGATGGGAATTACTTTTATCTATATTGATGATCAGATGGTGGATATCGAGTTTCGTGAACCGATATCCGATCATTTAAAACAAAAGGCACTGTCAGCCATTGTTGCAACTTTTAAGAAAATTGAGACAGAACCCGTTTCTTCCAGAGCATTTGTGTTAGAAAAATCGGTGAAGGAATTTAAAGGCATCATCCGGAATATGCTGAGTGAAGTAAAAAAAAACAGGGAATTAATGTCGTTGTTATCAGATATATGTATACATGATTCTTATATTTTTACTCATTCTCTTAATGTCTCCCTTTATGCCTTGGCCATTGGAATGGAGATGGGTCTGGCGGAGCCTCAATTGGAAATGATAGGTCTAGGTGCCCTCCTCCATGATATCGGTAAGGTCACCGTTCCAACGGAAATATTAATGAAGCCGGGACATCTGACAGATGATGAATTTGCGATAATCAAAGCACATACATCCAATGGATTTGAGCTTTTAAGGAAAACGTACACCTTGCCGCTGCTTGTCGCCCATTGTGCCTATCAGCATCATGAAAGGCTCGATGGTTCAGGATATCCGAGAGGAATTATTGGAAAGGATATCCACCTTTTTGCACAAATCATCGCGGTTGCCGATGTATTTGATGCCGTAACATCCAATCGGGTCTATAGAACAGCGATGCTTCCGCATGAAGGGCTTGAATTATTATATTCCGGTATGGGAAAACAGTTTCAGGAAAAAATTGTGAAGGCTTTTTATCATTCCGTCGCCATTTATCCTGTCGGAATGACGGTAGAGATAAATGATGGGAGGAAGGGAGTCGTGATAAGGCAAAATGTTTTATACAGCGATCGCCCTTTTGTGCAGGTTTTTGAGGAGAACGGAAGCAAAATAAAGCCCTATGAAATTAATTTGGCTGAAGAACTGGCGGCTGTTGTAATAGGATGCGATACAACATGTAAAATAGGATAACGGATGCTGGACTGGGATGAAATAAATACGAAAATGAATATATTTTTGCGTTAGTCCCTCCTTTTGGTGCATACATTAGCTTGTAGAGGGAGGGATTTGTCTTGGCAAAGTTTCGCAGACGACGGCTGCTGAAAAGAGGCCCCTTGCCGCTTAGATATGTTTTTCTACTGACATTCGTTTTCTTTATTTTTTCAACAGCAGGCGGTCTCTGGATCATAAACGAGGGGCTAAAACCGACACTGATGAGCTATGCCAAATCTGAAACAAGAAAAATTGCCACTCTTGTCATAAGCAAAGCAGTGAATAATGAGATCGCAAACAGTGAAGACACGGAAATCTTTCAGACGATACCTAATACCGACGGTTCTGGAAATATTCAACTGGATACAGAAAAAATTTCCAGGCTTCAATCAGAAATGGAAAACCTGGTTCAGAAAAACATAACAGAGGCAGAACAAGGAAATTTAAAGGTTCTTGAATCACTGGAAGAGATTGAAATAGACAGAGAAGAATCCGGGAAAAAACAAGGAATTATTTATTATGTACCGTTGGGGCAGGCTACAAATAATGCTATGCTCGGTAGTCTCGGTCCAAAAATACCGATTCGCTTTTCTGCGATTGGGGATGTCCAATCAAATGTTAAAACGAAAGTAACGGAGTATGGGATTAATAATGCCCATATTGAGGTATATATCGCCCTTCAGGTAAATATTGAAATTATTATTCCGTTTGCCACAGATAAGACAACGGTGAAACGGAATATCCCGATTGGCATGGGAATTTTCCCCGGGAATGTACCACAGTTTTACAATAATGGGGGAGGTATGCCTCCGGTCATTGATATGCCGGAAGGTTAAGCAGGTGCACATCATTCATGCACCTGCTTTGCTGCAAAATAGATGGTATATGTCGTTGTACGACCGATTCCTCTTTCTTTATTTTCTTGCCCTTTGTCGTTCCTGTTTTTCCCAAAGCTTCAAATGCGGGTATGGATCATAGGACCATTCGGTATAACCGTTATCTCGATACATGCCGTAATGCAAATGCGGCGGGAATTTACCGGAGGTTCCTGGAGGGCCATAGCCCGAACTTCCAACACTGCCGATAACTTGTCCCAGATCTACAACCTGTCCGACTTCAAGATCCTTAGCGAAACCATTTAAATGGGCAAAATAATGGTAGTTGTTATTGATATCTCGGATTCCTATCCTCCATCCGCCATACTTATTCCAGCCCTTCATTTCAATAATTCCGTAAGCGGTAGCTTTTACCGGAACTCCGTAATTCGCGAAAATATCAGTTCCTTCATGGATTCTTCGTCCGCCCCAGCCCCTAGCATCTCCCCATGTACTTCGATAGCTGAAGTTGCTTCGTAGTGGTACGGGGAAGGCATGCTTCTCCAAGTCAATTCTACCGAAATGATGGTAAATTTTGGCTTTTCCAGAAATAATCCCTACCGCTTTGTCCCTTTTATAATAGTCCCATAAGGCCATCTTAATATGGGCATGGTCTACTCCGTATTGTAAGATATAGCGGGCAAAGGAATACATCACATCTATATCATTGGTAAGGGTGGCCTTTCCGTCACCATCACCGTCAGAACCAATGCCGCCAAAAAATTGGATAGAAAGAGGATTATCATCCTCTGGATTTGGATTTGTGATCCCAGCCCATTCCTCCTGTCGAAAATAGATCCCACTTACACCTTCAACCTTTGGAATATCCTTTCGGAACTGGCGGATATTCCGTTCATATTGGTCAATTGCCGCTAAGTAATACCATGGAATATTTGTTACGGATTCGATCTTTTGGTATAATTCCATGCGCTTAGCGAAACTATTGGCTTCATTATTTTCGGCTTGAGCCTGAATTGGTGCATTCATTAGAATCAGGATCATACAAAATGAATAGATGAACAATTGCCGCATACAAACATTCCTTTCTGTCAATTCTTCTCCTTTAGTTTGCGGGATTTTAAGAAATTCATATTAGATAATTATTGGAAAATGTGAGGAGATGCCTTCAGCTTGTTGTTCATTTCCATATATGTTAAAGTGACAACAGTAGGTAACAAGGAAAGGTTATTGCTATTACGATATAACTTTATTTATGGTAGCTAAAGTTGAATAATAAAGAATGGAGTGAAGATATTTGACCCAACAAAATGAAATGAAACGCAAACCTGAATGGTTAAAAATAAAAATAAATACGAATCAAAACTATACCGAAATAAAAAAAATGATGCGAGAGAAAAGTCTGCATACCGTTTGTGAGGAGGCACGGTGTCCAAATATTCATGAATGCTGGGCAGAAAGAAGGACGGCCACTTTTATGATTTTGGGGGATACGTGTACAAGGGCGTGCCGGTTTTGCGCGGTTAAAACCGGTCTTCCGACAGAATTAGACTGGAAGGAGCCGGAGCGGGTAGCTGATTCAGTTAGCTTGATGAATTTGAAGCATGTGGTTGTGACCGCTGTCGCTCGGGATGATTTAAAGGATGGCGGAGCCGCCGTTTTTGCCGAAACCGTGAGAGCGATCAGAAGAAAAAGTCCATTCACAACCATTGAGGTTTTGCCATCAGATATGGGTGGCATTGCTGAAAATCTGCAGATTTTAATGAACGCAAAGCCGGATATACTTAACCATAATATCGAAACTGTTGAACGGTTAACACCAAAGGTTCGGGCACGGGCAAAATACAATCGTTCCTTAGAATTTCTGCGACGGGCAAAGGAAATGCAGCCTGATATACCAACGAAATCCTCCCTAATGGTCGGTCTGGGGGAAACAAAGGAAGAAATCATAGCCGTTATGGATGATTTAAGAGCAAATCAGGTGGACATTATGACGATTGGACAATATTTGCAACCGACAAAAAAACATTTGCCGGTTGAGAAGTACTATCATCCCCATGAATTTCTGGAATTAAAAGCAATCGCCCTGGCAAAGGGCTTCAGTCATTGTGAGGCAGGGCCGCTTGTCCGTTCTTCCTACCATGCTGATGAACAAGTCCATAACGGAGAGAAGAAAGAGCAATTGCATCAGAACCAGGAAACGAAAAACGCTTAACAAAGGACTGTATGTCCGAAACATAAAAAACGGGGTTGACATTTTAGAGCGTCAGCCCCGTTTCCCTTTATTCTACTGTTTATTCTCGCCATTCACATTCTCATTATTGTTCAGTTCCCGTCCCTGGGGTGATTTTTTCATTTCACGTATGAGATTATTGATTCCATTTACGGCGTTCTTGCTGTCAGAATCAAGCTGTGCATAGCTGTTCATGATATTCCTTAATTGTTTGTTATCGCTGACATATACACGGTACCATCTTGGGACAAATGCCATTGCAGATTTTTTTACTTGATCCGCAGTCAAATTGCGGTTTCTTGTATCGCTTTCGTATATAATGAGCACTTCTTTATCAGTGACCAGTGTGGCCGCATCCTGAACATTCGGGAGATTGATAAGGTTCTTGGAAATAACGTCAGCTAATTTTTCCCGGTCCATCGCCGCATAGTGATCCTTCGTCATTCGTTCACCGGCGACAGGGCTCTTCTGATGACGCACATAACCAAAGTTCTCGCTCACATTCTCATCGCTTACATGTTTATATAAATCTGCACGGCTGTCATTGACATTAATCGTATTGCCGCTTTCTTCATACAGATCATTTTTTGCTTCATCGTTTTGGCAGGCCGCCAAGGCAGTCAGACTGCACAGCCCAATGGCCAGTAATGCTTTTTTCAATTCAAACACCTCCATATGATTAGAGTGACCGCAAACCAAGCTTTTCAGCTTAGTAATTGTTGGTGAATAAGTTATAATAAGAAGATAAAGGTTAATTTTGTTGTCCTATAAGGAGTGTCCCTTGCACTTTTCCTTATTTTATGGCTAAATTCTTGTTAAGAGGGCATTTTGCTTTTAGAGGTGAATCGGATGGTAAGCATTCAAAATAATAACTATGAACTTATTGAAGAAAGACGAAACGGTTTTAATGAAGAAGCATTTCGCAGCCGTTACAGTGATATTTTATCGAAATACGATTATATTGTCGGTGATTGGGGCTATGGGCAATTGCGTCTAAGAGGTTTTTTTGATGATCACAATCAAAAGGCTTCCTTCGATACAAAAATTAGTACTGTTACCGAATATTTGTATGAATTCTGTAATTTTGGTTGTGCGTATTTTATTGTGAAAAAGGTAAAAAGCGAAAAAAAGACTGACTCTAAGTAATGTCAGTCTTTTTTTGACCAGCGGCTACGCAATAGAGCCGCACTTCTCTGTTATCAGTACTGTTTATAATCCGAATAGGGTCGCTGTTCATCCTTCTTCGGATCATCATGAGGAGAATGGGCGCCATCAATTTGCCGTGGCAAATTCTGATGAAGAGATTTGAATTCATAATTAAAAGCGCTATAGCTCCGCTGTTCTTTTCGCCATGGTGTGCTTTTATTTTCAACGGGATTGTTTTTCTTATTATCCGAACCGTACGGTCCCTCCGGGAATTCCTCCGGGATGATATAATTCTTCATCTTTTCTACATTTGAGAAATTATAATATTTCTGATGTTTTTGTTCGTCCAACAGGATCATCTCATGAGTAGTATTCTCATGTTATGTGAAAACATGTGGAACGGCTATTCTTTTACACGATTTCTGAAAGAAATGATGATAATTCTGCTGCATCCTCTTTACTGATTTGAAAAGCATGTTCCAAATAGCCTTCCTCCTCTAAATCATCATGGCCAATAATGGCGAAGCGACCTCTTTGAATATCCAGGACTAATTTCTTTCTGTAATATCGTTCAGAAGTGATAATTGCTAAATCAAAACGGCTGTCTTCACCCATAAAACTAATATAACGGGTTTTTGTTTCTTCAGTTTCATCATATAAATAAAATCTCTCTGTCACTATTCATCTCCCCCTTAATTAGCTATTCTTGTATGACGCCACGTTGTCCCTATGTGAGAATGGAAATGGCTTTGCTTTCATTGTTTATTCAATTACTAGATGCGGCTTACAATCTAAGTGATGACAGGCCTTAATATAACGGACGGTTTTGGTTTTGCTGCGCATGACGATAGAAGAAGTTTCGACTAGATCACCGCCAAGAAAACGGACACCCTCAGTTAATTCACCGTCAGAAACACCTGTGGCGGAAAAAATGGCATCATCGCCAGCAATTAAATCATTCAAGGTTAATAGCTGCCTAGGATTCTTTAATCCCATTTCAATGACTCTTTCTTCCTCTTCCTTTGATTGCGGAAGAAGTCTCGCCTGCATATCTCCTTCCAATGCTTTGATGGCTGCTGCGGAAATTACTCCTTCCGGCGCTCCACCAATTCCGACAAATAAGTCGATGCCGGTTTGTGGAAGACACGTAGCAATGGCAGCTCCAACGTCACCATCACCAAAAAGCTTTACTTTCGCGCCCTTTGCCCGAATTCGTTCAATGATGTCTTCGTGGCGTTCTCTTTCCTGAATAATGACCGTCACATCATGTACTCTTTTTTTGTTTGCTTCCGCAACAATATCAATCGTTTTTTCAATTGGATCCAGTAAACTGATCTTGCCTGCGGCTTGTTTTCCAACTGCAATTTTTTCCATGTACATATCAGGGGCATGTAGCAATGTCCCTTTATCACCTGCGGCAATAACTGCTATGGCGTTATTAGATCCCTTTGCCACGATATTTGTACCTTCGAGCGGATCAACGGCGATATCGACCTTTGGCCCCATACCGGTGCCTAACCGTTCACCAATAAAAAGCATCGGTGCCTCGTCCAATTCACCTTCACCAATGACAACAATTCCATCCATATTTACGGAATCAAACATATTCCGCATGGCTGTTGTAGCTGCATCATCCGCCTCGTTCTTTTTTCCACGGCCAAGCCATTGTGCAGAAGCAATGGCTGCGGCCTCTGTTACACGTACTAATTCTAACGCTAATTCACGTTCCAATTCGATTTCATCTCCAATTATCAAACATTCATTTCTATATTAGCAGAAAGTTCATTTGAAATGTAGTTTTGCACATTATATTAAATAGGATATTAAATAAATTATGATACAATATAGACAAGAATGTTTGTATATAAAGGGAAGGTATGAACAACGGAACCCAAAGGTGGATACAGTTCAAGGGGATTGAACAGCCCAGCCGTCTTTAACAAATTATTTTGGCAAACAACATTACAAGGAGAGGCTGAAACATGTATTTTGTGGATAGGGAGATAATGGAAGAAAGATTAAACTACATTGAAGAACAAATCAAGATATTTGAAGAACAGAAGGAATGGAAATCTGTTATTGAAAAGCTGGCAGCAGAAAGAATGATTCATATGATTATTGATGCGATGCTGGATACAGGGAACAGTATGATAGATGGATTTATCATGAGAGACCCTGGCAGTTATGAAGACATTTTAGATATATTAGAGGATGAAAAGGTCATTACTAAAGAGATGTGTGCAAGCTACAAGCACATTATTGCACTGCGAAAAATACTGCTTCAACATTATACAAATATTAATCACGAGGAACTGCTTGAAAAATTCACCCAGGAATTGTCACTATTAAAGCGTTTTACACCAAATGTTAGGGAATACATTGAAAAAGAGCTTGGGCCGGTAACAACCTTTAAAGGTTAATGTTTTCGTCATATTAGGGGAAGGGTGCTTTTAATTAGAAGGGGTGGAGAAAATGTTTTGTGCCAGCACTACGAAGGAGCAAATATTAGCACACTTAAAGCAAAATGGCAGCATGACGATTATGGAGCTTGCAAATGAAATAAAAATTACGGAAATGGCTGTGAGAAGACATATCCAGACATTGGAAAGAGAAAAGTTGGTTCGTTCTGATGTAAAGAAGCAGACAATGGGAAGACCTTCAAAGGTTTACCAGCTTGCGGAAAATGGAGAAGACTACTTTCCCAAAAAATACAAAGAATTTAGTATAGAGCTACTTAATGGCTTGAAGGAAGCGGGCCAGGAACAGTTGTTGAAAGACATTCTGCAGAAAAGAAAATTATGGCTTTTGGAAAAGTATAAGCATGATTTGAAATATGAGCGGCTAAATGATAGAGTAGCAAGATTAAAGGAAATTCAAGATCTGGACGGGTACATGCCCCAGATTGACTATGAACAGGGAGAGACCCACTTCAAAGAATTGAATTGTCCTTATATTGATATCGCAAAGGAATTTCCGCAAATATGTCAGACTGAGATTGAATTTATAATGGAATTCCTAGGTCTTCAATCGATTACAGTGGAAAAAAGCATGGCTGATGGGCATAGCTGCTGCCATTATATCATTCCTTCCAATAAATAATGACGGATGAAGGCCTTGAGATTCGAACAAAATGTTAAGTGAGGAAACAGCATGAAACCATACAAGGGATATTTGATTGATTTAGATGGAACGATGTACCGGGGAACAGAAGTAATACAGGAAGCCGTCGATTTTGTTGCCCGGCTGGCGGATCATCAGCTTCCGTATTTATTTGTGACCAATAACTCTTCAAGAACATCTGAACAAGTAGCCGAAAAACTAAGGGACTTCGGAATAAAAACTGGGGCAGAACAGGTTTTTACTACTAGTATGGCAACTGCCAATTATATTCATGAAAGAAATAAGGATGCTAAGGTGTATGTGATAGGCGAGGAAGGACTTCAAACCGCCATTTCCGAAAAAGGTCTTCAGCAAGGTGATGAATATGCTGATTTTGTTGTGATTGGAATTGATCGTTCTATTACCTATGAGAAATTTGCAACAGCCTGCCTCGCGGTCAGAAATGGGGCTGCTTTTGTTTCAACGAATGGCGATATTGTACTTCCGACTGAGAGAGGGTTAATGCCCGGAAATGGTTCATTAACATCTGTCATTACCGTAGCAACGCAGACACCGCCAATTTTTATAGGCAAGCCGGAATCGATTATTATGGAGCAGGCATTAAAGGTTCTTGGGACAAAAAAGGAAGAGACACTGATGGTTGGTGACAATTATGATACAGATATTATGGCTGGGATGAATGCAGGTATGGATACTCTTCTTGTTCATACGGGCGTAACCACAAAGGAACTGCTTGGTCAATATGAACAAAAGCCAACGTATGTTCTGGATAGCTTGAAGCAATGGGAACTTAATTAAGAGGCTGACTCATTAGGATTCGAACTTCCGCAGACAAACCGTCTTCTGAAATGATTTTCTCGGTATGACTGCGGAAAGTCTGATCCTAGAAAGTCAGCCTTTTTTTGCTGTTTCAGTTATTCCTCCATTACCCAAGAGGTTCATTTAGAATTACTCGGGAGCTATTCGGCATTTTCTGCTCTGTGGGCTAAACGGCTTGAAGCGGCTGCAGCAATGGCACCGACGATATCATCAAGAAATGTATGACAATCACCATTTGATTTATCATTCAATTTCTCCAAAATGCCTGGTTTGATTTTGTCAATATAACCATAATTGGTAAAACCAATTGAGCCGTACACATTGACAATGGAAAAAGCAAGGATTTCGTCAACGCCGTACAATCCTTCATCATTACGGATAATGGATTGCAGCGGTTCCTCAAGCAGTCCCTTCTCTGCGAATATATCCAGTTGAATCCCTGTCAGAATTGCATTTTGTACCTCTCTTTTAGAAATCACCTTTTCTACATTGAATAAGCATTCCTCTATTTGAAGGTTAGGATGGTATTTTTCTTGTAAATGATAAACAAGTTTAGCGATATCTTCGGTTTTCACACCTCTTTCATGAAGCCATTTTCTGGCTGTTTGTTCTACTATACTCATAACTTTTCCATCTTCACTCATGAGCTTCACCTTTTCCTATATTATTCTCCTACTATCATTAGTGCTGTCATTTCATATTCCTTTTATTCATTTCCGATGAACATCATATTATGCAAGATCAACACAAGTTTCTTTTATATCTAACATATATATGGAAAAAACAGCAATACAATTATTTTAGCAATATTTATTTATTTTGTCAGAAATCACATCGGATTTTTTTCACTGTCAGTCATGATCAAATGCATCGACATATGGAGGGAAATATGAAACGAAATCTGCTAAAAATACATTATGGAATTGATGCTGAAGAAACGGCACCAATTGGGCGCTACAAATGCTTTAAAAAGAATCAGCAAAGATTTTTTCTTATTCCTATTGGCGGAATAGGGGACGAGGAGCTTTCCGAATTGGAACAGTTGACTACACATATGAAAGGCAGCGGGGATCGGTATGTCTGTAGCTTTGTTTATACAAAGGAAAATAATAGAACCTTGAATATAGATTCAAATCAATTATGTCTGCTTACCTGTCAGGATGTTCATTCTCGGACATTAAACCGGTTGGGAAGAAAATTAGCAAAATTTCATTTTAGAGGAAGAACAGTATCTTTTCCTGTTACAAAAATAAGCAGAATGGGACAATGGAAATTGCTATGGGAAAAAAGACTGGACCAAATGGAAAAGGTCTGGAATACCATGCTTCATCAACAGCCGGATAATGATTTTGACCGTTTATTTATAGAGTCTTTTTCTTATTATATGGCGATCGGGGAGAATGCGATTCAATATTTGGTCGACACTGAACTCGATGATGAACCGAATGTGCTTGACAGTGGAACGATTTGCCATACTCGGTTTACGGAGAAAACATGGGGGGAAAATCATCTCTTTCGCAGCCCTTTTGACTGGGTATTCGATCATCGCAGTCGTGATTTAGCAGAATGGACGAGAGAAAGATATCTGCGCCAGTTTAGGACCTATCGGCATGACATAAAAAAATTTTTTACCGAATATCAATCTGTTGAGCCGTTAAGCTCCTTTGCCTGGAGGCTATTATATGCAAGGCTTCTGTTCCCGCTGCATTATGTGGATTGCATTGAAGAATATTATTCAACAAATTCCGAGCAGCAAAAACATGTGCTATTGGATCAACTGGAAAAATATCTTGTGCAATCCACTGAACATGAGCGTTTCCTGCATGACTTTTTTCAGCTTTTAGAAGTTCCCGTCCGTACATCCCGGATTCCGAGGATAGATTGGCTGTAGGAAGGATGTCTGCTCTTTAGCGGGGGCAGCCATTTTGTATGATTCGGAAGTTTTGCTGCGATAATAGTGCACTGATTTTTTCTGGATATAAGCTAAAACCATAGTTAATCGGAATACAGAAAAATCACTGTTTAAAACTAAATAATGACAGCATAAAATGGTCATGTGAATGACGCAGAAATAGTGATTTTTCAGCTGTTTGTTATGCAAATATCCCTTGTAAAACTGAAGCAATACAACTATAATGTCTACTATATATACACATTTGTTCATTTAAAGGAAACAGTGGTTCAGGGGGGAAAATGACAGTGAACGAAATCTCAATCGGTTTATTAGGCCTTGGTACAGTTGGTTCCGGTGTTGTTCAAATCATTGAAGATCACCAGGAAAAGCTTATGTACCAAGTAGGATGCCCTATAAAGGTAAAAAAGATTTTGGTAAAAAGTCTGACTAAAGAACGCTCAATAGAAGTGGACCCTTCTATTTTAACAACGGATGTCAATGATGTTTTATATGATCCGGAAATAGATGTCGTTGTAGAAGTAATGGGTGGTGTTGAGCAGACGAAAAAATATTTAATTCAGGCCCTGAAAAATAAAAAGCATGTTGTGACGGCCAATAAGGATTTAATGGCGGTGCACGGTTCAGAGCTTCTAACCGTCGCTGCAGAGAATAGCTGCGACCTATTTTTTGAAGCGAGTGTAGCCGGGGGTATCCCAATTATCCGAACAATCGTAGATGGTCTTGCATCTGATCGGATTACGAAAATGATGGGTATTGTGAATGGAACAACAAATTTTATCTTGACGAAAATGAGTAAAGGCGGAGCACCATATGAAGAAGTATTGCAGGAAGCCCAGCGCCTTGGATTTGCCGAGGCAAATCCAACTTCCGACGTTGAAGGGCTGGATGCAGCACGGAAGATGACCATTCTTGCTACCCTAGGTTTTTCCATGAAGATCGATCTCGATGATGTTTTTGTACAGGGGATTACCGATATTACCGAGGAGGATCTTCAATACGGTAAACAAATGGGATATACCATGAAACTAATCGGTATAGCTCAACAGGATAACGGAAAGGTAGAAGTGAGTGTACAACCAACATTCCTATCCAATTCCCATCCGCTTGCATCTGTTCAAAATGAATATAATGCTGTTTATGTATGTGGTGAAGCCGTTGGCGAAACAATGTTTTACGGCCCGGGTGCCGGAAGTTTGCCAACTGCCACATCGATAGTATCGGACCTGGTTGTGGTTATGAAAAATATGCGACTTGGTGTAAATGGTAAAAGTGCAATCAGTCCGCAGTATCAGAAGAACATGAAATCGCCAAATGAAATCTTTTCAAAATATTTTTTAAGATTACAAGTTTCAGATGCCATTGGAGTATTTGCTGAAATCACCTCTCTCTTTGCTGAACATAATATTAGCTTTGAAAAAATACTTCAACTGCCGATTAGGAAAAGAGAAGTGGCCGAGGTGGTTCTTGTTACACACCATGCATCCAAAAAAGATTTTGAGGATATTTTAGGAAGATTAAGGGATTTAAAATCAGTGAAAAATATTAAAAGCTGCTATCGTGTTGAAGGAAGTACAATTAAGTAAACGAAAAGAGAGCAAACTACCCAGCTGTAACGGCGGTGTCCTAGGAAAAATGCTGCTGCAGTGGATACAGGATCAGTCTATTTTTACTGCAGCAGTATGTTCAATCTGAGCTGAAACAAATTCCATTGTAAATGAATAGTTTCTCTTACTGGAAATGAAATAGAATATAGACTGAAAACAGTAATACCGTCAACTTTCATGTAAAAGAGACAAGAAGCCGTTGCTAAATTTATTGAAGGAGTTGTTAAGGTGTGACCGATGGTGACATGCTTATCATAAGGGTTCCAGCTAGTACAGCCAATCTTGGACCGGGGTTTGATTCGGTCGGAATGGCACTTAATCTTTATTTAATTCTTGAAGTAGAAAAAGCCGATAGGTGGGAAGTCATTCCTGTGACAAAGGAAATGGCTGTTTTTCCAACTGATGAAAGTAACTTCATTATTCAAATGGCTTTAAAAACAGCAAATAAATATCATAAAGAACTGCCACCTGCCAGAGTAAAGGTAAGCAGTGAGATTCCTCTTGCAAGAGGGCTGGGATCAAGTGCAACAGCTATTGTAGCCGGAATTGAACTTGCAGACTCATTATGCGGATTACAGCTATCCAAACAGGAAAAGCTCGAAATTGCAGCCGAAATAGAAGGTCATCCAGATAATGTTGGTCCGTCTATCTATGGCGGTCTGTTAGTGGGCTGCCAGAAGGGGGATACTGTCGACGCGGTTTCTTTCTATGATTTGGATCTAGAAGTGGTCGCAGTTGTGCCGAGAGAAGAACTGTTAACCAAGACTTCAAGAGGTGTGCTGCCTGAAACCATTTCCTTCAAGGAATCTGTGGCAGCAGGAGCAGTAGCGAATGTAATGATCGCTTCCATCTTAAGTGGAAATTATGAACTTGCCGGTAAAATGATGAAGGCAGACCTTTATCATCAGCCTTACCGCCGGAAGCTGGTTCCCCATATGGAGATCATAGAAGAAAAAGCTCCTTTGTTCGGCGCATTTGGAGTGGCACTCAGCGGTGCTGGTCCAACGATTCTTTGCATAGTCAAACCGGGTTTTGCCCAGTCTGTTGCAGACGGACTTAAAAAGTGGCTGCCAGATATGGATTACTTTATTTTGAACATCGATAAGATTGGCAGTCATGTATCAGTTGAAAAAAACACGACTGCCTTGAAATAGTAAAAAGTCACAGATAAGACAAGAAAACCGGCAGTTCTGCCGGTTTTCTTCACTATGTTCATTAAAATACTTGTTCTACTTCTACAACACCGGGCACTTCTTCAATAAGCGCACGTTCGATGCCTGCTTTTAATGTAATTGTGGAACTTGGACAGCTGCCGCATGCACCAAGAAGACGCAGTTTCACTATTCCATCCTCTACATCTACAAGCTGACAATCTCCTCCATCGCGAAGAAGGAATGGACGTAATTTATTTAATACATCTTGGACTTGCTCAAATAAGTTTTGATCTTCTGCCATTTATATCGTCTCCTTTCTATACATATTATAATCACTACTGAGAAAAAAAGCTATAATTGAGAATGAAAATCCATTAATCTTCATTCCGGCGGACAGATGGATGTGCGCTGTGCCTGCCAGAAAAGGATTTTCCACCCATTTGAAATACGACCTGGAGCTTGGACTGAGAATATGAAAAAGCGATGCCCGTGTGTTAAAATAATGTCATCAGTAAAATTTAAAACAAGAGGGGTGCCTGATGAAACAGAAATTTGCTGAAATTATTATCTACGGAGCTGAACAAATTTGTGCCAGTTGTGTCAATCAGCCATCCTCAAAAGATACTTATGAATGGATAGAAGCAGCCGTGACTAGAAAATTTCCCAATCAGCCGATAAAATTCACCTATGTAGATATTCACCAGCCTCCTAAAGACCAAGAAAAACGGCAATTTGCTCATAAAGTCATCAATGAAGACCTCTTTTACCCGGTGATCACCGTCAATGACAAAATAGTTGGAGAGGGAAGCCTCCGTCTGAAAAATCTTTACAATGAACTACAGCATTATGGCTGTAAACCAGTTGAATGATTAAACAAAATCATTCATGGACAGCTTTATTAACCCAGGCAGGAGCATTTCCTGTTTCCTTCTTTGCTCTCAATCCGTACCCAGTGTGAAAAGTGCTCTCTGTAGAACAGGGTACAAGTTATGAGAAATACTTAAGGAGGCCCATCATTTATGGGTTCCCCAAATATTTTACTAATTGGATGGATTGCAGGAATGAATCAATGATCAAACGTAATATCTTTGTTCCAGAAATGGGCTTGATGGTTAAACAAGAATGAAGGAACTGATCCAAAAAGCAAAGGTGTCAGGCATCACAAAACAGTATCTCGCATCACTTTGCATGACATAGATAAATGGTGAATGTCTGACACCTTATGGGACAGTTCCTATTATTTACAATTTAGATCTTCATAAAAAAGATCTTCCCAGACTGCCGGGTATACGTGAAAGATATGTCTATTAACCGCGGTGATATTTGTACATCCATAAAACACCGGATTTCAACAGTCGTGCAACACGGCCGGTCACAAACTTTTCTGCCACAAGTCCAAAACCGTTCTTTCTGCCTAAAGCGCCTAGCATCCCTTTCAGCTTAATTGGAGGCAGTGCTTCAGTCAAAGGTTCACTATTTAGCTCCTTCAGTAAAACCTGGGCAATTTGCTCTGCCTGCCCTTCTGCCAACTGTGCACTTGGTGCGTGAGGAAGACTGGCACAATCTCCAACGACATAGACATGTTCATAGTTAGGAATTTGATGATAAGGTGTCAGAAGAATCCGACCTTTTGAATCCTTCTCAACATTCAATTCCTGAACCACTTGGTTCGGCTGAATGCCTGCCGTCCAAATGATCGCATCACTATGAATAAGTTCATTATGATTATATAAGGTATTTTCAGCTACTCTCGTAATGTTGGCATGATTAATAATCTCTACCCCATGATTATCAAACCAATTCTGTACGTAAACGCTTAGCTTTTCAGGAAAGGCAGATAAGATATAACTGCCGCGGTCAAAGATCTGCAATTTTATATCCCGTTTGCTTTCGATCAACTCTGAAGCCAGTTCAACACCGGTCAAACCAGCACCAACGATGGATACAACTGCTCCAGGAGGAAGACTTTGCAGTTTCTTGTTTGTTTTAATGGCACTATCAACCGTTTGAATACTCAGGGCAAATTCCTTTGCTCCAGGAACACTTTGGTATTTATCTTCACTTCCTAGGCCAATAACCAAATAATCAAAGTGAACGGTTTCTCCATTAGTAATGACTACTTGATTTTCATCTAACTTAATTTGCGTAATTTCTGAATGGATAAAATTTAATTTCGGATGAATAGGAAAATCGATGCGCACATTTTTATCAGATTCAGAACCAGCAGCAAGCGCATAAAACTTGGTTTTAAAGCATTGCTGGGCTGACCTATCAATTAAAGTAATAGAGAGATCGTCCGGTAGTTCCTTGCTTGAAAGTAGCCGATCTAATATTTTGATGCCCCCATATCCCCCGCCGAGTATGATCAGATTTTTCATAGTTATTTCCCCTTTAATGCCCTTTCTTGCAGCTTGGTAATCAATTCTAACCCACGAACTATGAATTAAGATGCCTTTGTTTCTATGTTAACATTTGAATGAAAAAGGAGTCTGAGATATTATTCTCAAATGATAAATGTAAACGTATTCAATCATGAAGTAGTGTTCTAGTAATTACTCATAAAATCTATTAATTATAAAGAAATAATACATCATTTAAATTATATCTAAATTGTGACAAGATCTCAATGTTTATAAAAGATTTATTAATTAGTGGATTTTTTGTCATAATTCATCGAATTGTAAGTGAATATAGTGGAATAAGGGGAGAGGCAGTTTGCTTGCAATGTTTGTGTGCGAGCGATAGGATAATGTATTAGATCGACAGAAACCAGCCTTGATAAAAGTCTATGTGATATCATGATACCGATAAATTGAAAAAGTAATGATGTTGATAAGGTGCGTAAAGATCCGGTTTTTTAAGAAAATCAATTTTTGCGATTCAATGAACATTGATAAACCAGTCTTGAGAGTGAGTCTCTTTAAAGGCTTGAGTGAGGGAGTTTATGTATAAATCATTAATAGAATTTTGTATCAATAATTTAGCAGAAGGTGCGCAAAAGGCTCGGGAAATATTAGAGCGGGATTCAAATTTAGATATTGTAGAATACGGCTGCCTCGGTTATTGCGGTAAATGTGCCCATTCTTTATTTGCCTTGGTTAATGGGGAGGTTGTGATAGGGGAAACACCGGAGCAGCTCGTGGACCATATTTATCAATATTTGGATGAAAATCCTATGTTTTAGCCATTTTTCATTTCCTGCCATCTTTCTTTCGCCATTTCAACAATGCGCGGCTCTGCCGCCTTTTTTTGTTTTTCAATCACCCTTGAAAAGTACTTTCTGGCATCGGTTGTTTTTCCTGTGCGCCGTGATAATTCACCTAATAAATAGAGTATCTTGATTTCAGAAAGCTGTGTCCCCAGAAAATCAAGATTATCATAGGCCTCGGCATATTCATGCAAAGCAAGGAGCATAAAACGCTGTTCCTCTGCCTCATTTTGCAGGATCCGGTTCAGCCACGCAGTTCGCAGGCAAATTCCGGCGATGACAACATGCTTTTCTCTTTTTAAAGAAGAACAATAGAATGCAAGCTTATAGGCAGTAATGGCATGATCTACCGTACGATTGCTGGAATAGCTGCGTGGGGCCCAATTTTTACAGACTTTTTCCCGAAGGATTTTCTTTGTTTCAACTGTAAACATGGGGGAGAAATCATCAGAAAAAGAATAACCACAAGCTGGACAAACATAGATCGTGTAGAGCAATGGATTATGTTCTATGTCCTCGTAATTAGGACAAAAATCCGTATCAAGGTTAAGACACTTAACAAAGCGCGAGCGAATTTTTTTTGAAGTAAATCGGTGTTCACATAATGGGCAGATGCATTTCTTATCAAATAATATTTCAAGTTCAGCCATTTATAATCACCTTTCAATAGGTATATATACATCTTTAATTATAAACCAAATAGGTAATAAAGACTATTCATGATTGGTGTATTTTCACGCAGACTCATAAGTTGTGGGTATGAAATATTGTGTATATAATATAAGTACTATGGTTAAAGGAGGAAATTAAATGAGCGAAACAGTGATCATTACGGAAGCGGCAGCACTTCAAATAAAAGAAATGATGAAACAAAATGAGGAAGAAGGGGCTTTTCTTAGGATTGCTATAAAAGGCGGCGGTTGCAGCGGGCTTTCGTATGGAATGGGATTTGTTCCAGAAGCAGAGGAAGATGACTATCAATATGAACAGCACGGGATTAAGGTTGTAGTAAATAAGGAAGA
>NZ_CAMLDX010000037.1 GCF_946478885.1 uncultured Bacillus sp.
GATCAGCCTTTATTTTAAATATGCCGTTTTCCTTACTCAAGCTGCTTGTGATTTTGTTGAATTCTTCTTAAATCTTTTATACGGTTTTCGTCTTCTTCAAAATATTGTACGAGATCGACAATACGTTCCAATGAATCCCAGCTTAAATGATGTTCTATTCCTTCTACGTCTTCATAGATATGCTCTTCTTTTACACCGATTAACCCCAAAAACTGTTCCAGCAGTTCATGACGATAGACCAAACGTTGGCCAATTTTCTTTCCCTTTGTGGTCAATACCAGTCCTCTATATTTCTCGTAAATAAGATATTCATCTTTATCAAGCTTTTGAACCATTTTGGTAACGGAAGAGGGATGAACAGATAAGTTTTCAGCAATATCTGAAACACGGGCATAGCCCTTTTCTTCAATTAATATGTATATTTGCTCGATATAATCCTCCATACTCGGTGTCGGCATCTGTCTCCCCCCTTAATAAACACCCATACTGAAATAGGATACTCACGACTTAACTAAATATTACTATAGAAATTCCAATGAAACAAGGCAGTTCGTTATACAGAAAAGCTGAAAAAAGACAAAATTCCATCTATAAAAAGAAGAGCCTGAGATCAAGAATGATACCCATTTTGGATCATTCTTTAATTTCAGGTTCCTTCATAGAAGTAATATGTTATGAAGCAAGATTAGAGGAGCTTTTTGTATTTACAACATGAATCAGTTTTTTGGCTGTTCCATATTCCTCTTTTGCTCTTCGTGCTTTCCCCACATAAAATGCATATCACTATCGAAGGGAAATAATTTTTGCTTTTTGGCTTCCTCACGATGATTCATCATAATTTCTCCCATTAACTCATGAGTGGATTTTCCCTCGGTGCCAATACCCAGTTTTTCTGCCGTTTGTTTAATTTTCTTTACTCTGACTTCATGGGCAACTTCACGCAGTTCTTTTCCTTGTGTTTCAATGCCTAATTCTTGTGCATCTTTTTTTATGGAAGCTTCTTTTACTTCCTTTGCCAATGTATGGAGATCCTTGCCTTCTGTGTCTATTCCCAATTCCGTTGCCTTCATTTTCAGATGGGCTTCCTTCACTTCTCTTGCCAGCTCGTCAATATCTTTTCCATTTGCCGAAATTCCAAGCTCTTTCGCCTTGCTTTTAATAGTAGCCTCCCTAATTTCCTTTGCCAGTGCTTCGTTATTCTTTCCTTCGGGATTGATTCCCAGTTCCTCTGCCTGTTTTTTCAGATAAGCGGCTCTAATTTCCCTGACGAGGGTTTTTGTATCTTTCCCCTCTGTACTGATGCCCAATTCTTGTGCACTTTTTTCGACCATTTCTTTATGCTTGCTGAAATCTCCTTTTTCAGCCTGACCAGACGGATTTTCTTCTGCTTTTACCCCGTTGAATTCCTGTCCGGAACCGAGTAATAGAATTCCTGTTAATAAAAAAAGTACAACTGAAAATTTGTTCATCTGTAAAAACCTCCTGTATGTTTAAATATCAGTTTACAGATGATAGAGTACCCAAAAACAATGAACAAAATATGAACAAACTGTAAAAAATTTCAATTTAGTGAAAGATATTTTCTTTTTTATTCTTTAGAATCCGTCAACATATTTTTGATTTCTAATTCCTCTCGTTGCTTGCTGATCCATTCATCATATTTCGTCTGTACCGCTTCATCAAACAGAATTTGCTTAACTTCCTTTTTATGTTCGCTGTACTTGGCTTCCTTTGCTTCTTTTTTATCGGTTACATGGATAATATGATAGCCGAATTCTGTTTTTACTGGCTCACTAATTCCTCCGACATTCATAGAAAACACAGTATTTTCAAATTCTTCTGCCATTTCCCCTTTTGCAAAATAACCTAGTTCTCCGCCATTTTCAGCAGTAGAGGAATCAGTCGAATACTCCTTAGCCAGGGTAGCAAAATCTGCCCCCTTTGCCAGCTTTTCAGCTACTGTTTTTGCAGTTTTCTCATCATCAAGTAGAATATGGCTCGCCTGTACCTGTTCCGGTGCATTGAATGATTCTTTATTTTCCTCAAAATATGTTTTCATGGCATTTTCAGTAATATTGATATCGCTTTCAAAGAGTTTCACAATCCGCAAATAATTCACAACATCAAGTTCAACATCTGCCCGAGTCAAACCATATTGATCCAACAACGAATTAAAATATTCCTCTCCACCATTCGATTCAATATAAGACTGCATTTCCTCATCTATCTCATCATCTGTAATCTTTACGTTCTTTTTTTTCGCTTTTATTTCAACAATTTTGTTATCAATAAGCGAATCCAGCACAGTGGATCCATACTGTTTGACCAATACATTATATAAATCATCTGTAGTAATGGTCTCTCCATCTACACGTGCGACAACATCCTTTTTTGAAAAAGCCGTACCAATAAGTACACCACTGATGACTAATAACACGGCAAATACAGCCATCAGGATTCTTTTGTTTGCAATTTTTTTAATCTTCCTTCCCTCCATTACATCCATCTTTTTAAGCTTGTTTCATCGTAGCTTAGAAATATGATCAAACTGTTAACAAGCTGTGACGCAGCTGTTAATTGTTTGACCATGAATAAAGAAACTGTCCCAAAAGCAAAGATGTCAGACACCACAATCCAGTATCTATATCACATTGCATAAATTTGCACTGATATCGATCAATTGTGAATGCCTGACACCTATGGGACAGCCTCCAATGAAAGTTATGTGAGAGGAGGCGCAGGAAAACGGATGATAAACTTAGTCCCCCCTCCTTTTTCACTGAACACTTCAATTTTCCCCTGATGGAGAAGGACAAGTTGTTTAACAATAGAAAGCCCCAATCCGAATTCACCATAAGGATTGGTTGTCCGTGACAAATCGGCCTTATAGAATCGGCGCCATATATTTTCTACATCCTCCGCATCAATCCCGATTCCCGTATCCTCAATTTCAATAATGGTTTCTTTGTATCCTGCCCTCCCGCGCAAAAAGATTGTTCCGTTTTCTGTAAACTGAATGCTATTTTTTGTAACGTTCATGAGAATTTGAATCAGCCGATCATAATCTGCATAGACTTTAATCTCTTGTTCAACCTCTACGACAAGTTGATCCTGTTTCTTCGCCGCCAGTATCTCCAGCTGATCTTTTATAATTTCCAGAACCTCAACCAGTTCAATCTCCGTTTTCATTAGCTTTACTTGATTGGAACGAATCTTTTCATAATCGAGATTTTCATTAACGAGGCGGATCAGACGGGTGGCTTCTTTACTGACTAACTCCATTCCTTTTTCTTTTTCCTCTTCCGGGATCATATTATTCTTGATCCCTTTGATCACTCCATTAATGGTTGTAAGTGGAGTCCGAAGTTCATGAGATACATCAGCCATAAATTGCCTACGCCGATTTTCCAGCCGTTCAATCTCTTCATTTGAAGCAGATAATTTTTGCACCATTTTATTAAAGTCCTCTGCTAATTCACCAATTTCATCAAAATTGGAGGAAGGGATTCTCACGGAGTAATCTCCTGCTGAAACAAGCGAGGTTGCCTCCTGCAGCCTCTTGATGCGGTTAACATGAATTTTCGATAATACCCAGCTTAACAACAGGGCAACAATGAGTGCAATGATGACAGCATACCATAGGTAACGATTAATCTGAGATATCATTTCACGCGACCCGCTGATCGGAGAGCTCAGCAATAACCCTCCTGCAAATTTTCCATTTTTCATATAGGGAAGTAGGACAAAGGTAACAGCTTGATCGAAGCGTTTTAGATCTTGTTTAACGGTTACCGTTTCTCCTGCCTGAATCCGGCTCCATTCCTCATCCTTCAAATAAATTCTTCCTTCGGCAGGGTAAATAATCCGGCTCGTATTATCAAAAATCATGTATTGGATTTTTCTTCCATTTAATACCGTACTATATTGGCTTAATACACGATCCCCGCCGTCTCTGCTCCTATCCAGTGCAGAGAGAATATTATTCCCATATTCAATCAATTCCTCTGCTTTATTAGCATACACTAGCGTTTCAACATAATGGGCGAACAATAGACTCAATACTAGAAAGGAAACAATGATGATGCTGACTTGACTGATAATCTGTTGATAAAAATATTTGATTTTCATAGGTTATTCCTCATCAAACTTATAGCCAACGCCCCAAATCGTATAAAAAAAAGGCTGACTCTCAATCCCTACTTTTTTGCGTAGCCTTTTAATATGTACATCGACCGTTCGTTCATCTCCGTAAAATTCGTAGCCCCATACATGTTCAAGCAGCTGTTCCCGGGTAAAAACCTGTTTTGGATGCTGAGCAAAATAATATAATAGATCAAATTCCTTGGGCGTTAAATTGGTAATCGGTTGCCCATTTAAAAAGACTTCTCTCGTATCCTTATTAATTTGAAAAAATCGTGTTTTTAACAAGCCTTTTTCTTCTTGAATCCCACTATGAATACCTTGATAGCGGCGAGTAACGGCCTTAATCCTCGCCATCAGAGCGAGTGGGCTAAATGGCTTTGTGACATAATCATCTGCCCCCATCTCAAGACCGAGCACCTGATCGGATTCACTGTCCTTTGCTGTCAGGATAATAATCGGCACGGAGTTTTTCGCTTCCCTGATTTTCCGGCAAATGGTCACGCCATCCATACTGGGCAGCATCCAATCAATAATAATAACATCCCATTCACCTGACTGGCTGCGATGATAGCCTTCCAGACCATCGTATATAAATTCTCCTTCAATCCCTTCCTTCATAAAAAACATTTCCAGCATCGAAGCTACACTTTCATTATCTTCTATTACTAATACCTTCATATGATGACACAACTCCCGTAATTTACGATTTATTCTACCTATGATCGACCATATTTTCAACATAATACGAAATGTGTTAATTTGGCAACTGCCTTCTTTATTCTACTTATTTATTGTTGCTGAGATAGCATAACTCTGAACGATCAGTCTCAACGAAAGCAGTTTTTTTGTTTGGATATTGAATAGCATCCAAATATGATGTGATAAAGATGGAGAGGCTTGTGAATGATGGTGGGGAGGTATGGAGTAGAATCAATCGAAAATGGATTGATTACGTTCCTTTTCAGTAAAGGGAAAAATATTGACGTAGTAGAAAGTCCTAATCCTATTAAATACGGAGACATCCTTAAGATGAAATCTGTTGCTGAAAAGCTAACGTTCATTTCTCCAACTTACAAATAATCTCGATCGATTAAAAGGCCGGCTCTAGTATTGCCAATGCGATTTCCTCATCGTCTAAAATGATGTGCAAATATTCCTCTCATGTATTTCATCCTTGTTTTCGCTATAAAATTCTCATAAGGTGTCAGGATATCGACCATTTATCTTTATCTAGTATCAATCAATAGTGGACGATACGAGATAGGCTGAGGATGGTGCCTGACACCTTTATTTTCACTTTATAAAATATCCTGTAAAACCCGTAATGCATTACCGCCAATGATCTTTTGAATATCTTGTGTTTTGTAATTAGACTTAATCATCCATCTGACCATATTTTTCGTGGCTTCAGTCGGATTTTCTAAACCTCTAACAAATGCAGACTCTTCAAATCGTTCCCCATGTGATTCACTTAGAGACAGCATATCATCAAATGCGTGCTGTAATCCTACATGATCCCCGAAAAATGTATCCAGCCCAAGTCCAACATGATCAATTCCGACAAGTTCCATTAAATATTCCAAATGCTCCATAACCGATTCAATAGAATGCTCATTTGGATTTTTTGCTGAAAGAGTGGTATTTGGTGCCGCACAAACTCCAATAATACCGCCTTTATTTGCACAAGCCTTTAACACCTCATCAGATTTCATTCTTGGTGAATTCCAGACTGTACGTGCACCTGCATGTGTAATAAAAACAGGGGTTTCACTAGCCTCTATCACATCCAAACTTGTCTGATCGCCACAATGGGAGATGTCAATGACCATTCCCAAGCGATTCATTCTTCCCACGACTTTGTAGCCAAATTTCGTTAACCCGCTGTCCTTTTTTTCAATCAAGCCTGATCCTAATGTATTCGCTTCATTATAGGTAATTCCCATACATCGTACCCCTAAACCATATAGAACATCTACCCGGTCTATTTCATTCTCTAAAATACTTGCTGCTTCTAATGAGGGGATAATCGCAATTCGATTGGTCTTTTTTGCATCCAGTAAATCTTGATAATTTTTAGCAATATAAACGGTATTTTGTTTGGCGATATCACAATATCGAATGCCTAAGGTTAAAATAACATCGTCCCATTTTAATCCATTTGGAGAGGTTAAAATGGAAATTCCATCCATAAAGTTATCAAAAAGTACATCTACTCCGGACAATGCCAATCCTTCATAATCAAAGACTGTATGAAGTTGCCGGCAATAAGGGATAATATCTTCTTGGCTTTTCGGCACCACAAAACCATGATCTCGAAGGGAGATAATGGGATAATATTTGAATAAGGTTTCAAAAAGCCTTTCCTGATCCTCCCTAAGTTTTATTTCTATTGTTGACCGATATTTTTCTGACTGTGGCATCTGGAAAGACTTATAATGTTTTCCTGGTGTTAAGTATTGAAAAGAGCGATATCCATCAAAATTCTTTACGAGCTTACTTTGCACTGCACTTTTTTGTGGCATCATAACCATGTTTCTACCTCCAAAATTTTTCATCGTTTTACAAAGGAAAATAACCAATCCATATGCCAACGGGCCCAAAAAATAAGGGAAAAGGCAAATTATTTACCATCATTCAATATGGATTTTGCTGGATTGCCACAGAAGTCATGGTAACCGTAATCCCAAAAGCTCTGATTGTTACAGCAGTCACTTCTGATCACCGCAATTGCCATACTCAAATGTACTTTTCATTTACACAATAAAGTAGGTTACTAAATCGTAGATTAAAACACGAAAGGGACATCCAAAAGTCAAAAATATGACTTCTAGATAACCCCTTCTTTTCTCCGGTCGATAGATTTTACAAATTTAAAATACCCTTATGCTTTTACATTTTCCGGAGTATTTAAGATCAAATCCCTTTCATTATCGGCACTCACAGGTTCTTCCTGCTCACTTGAGAAATTCTTCAGCTTACTTGTACCGATAAAGCCAAGAATGGATACAATCGCGATATAAAATCCAAGTGACCAAATCGTTCCTGTTGCCTGTATCAAATACGTACAGACCATTGGAGCGATACCTCCTGCAAAGATGGCAGGGATTTGCGTTCCCAATGAAGCACCACTATACCGTAACCGTGCTGGAAATGCCTGTGAAGCTAAAGCAGGAAGTGCACCTGTTTGCATACAGAATGGAAACATAGAAATGAGCATCGCAGCTGCAATGAGAACTTGAGTACCTGTACTAACGAAACCAACAAATACAAATCCCCAAACAAACGTTACAACAATTCCCCTCATAAATAGACGTTTAATCCCCACTTTATCAGACAAATACCCAAAGAACGGGATTAAAATACATAATAAAAAGCTTGCTACGGTATTAACATTTATCATAAAGGACGAACTAACATTATAATTATTGATACTATAATTAATCAAAAATGTGGTATAGATGGTAAACGGTGTATGTTCTGCTAATTTAGCTAAACCTGTATAGAGAATCTGCTTAGGATGTTGTTTCATAACATCTACAACCGGTAATTTTGCAACGACTTCACCTTCTTGGACTTTACGGAATGAAGGTGTTTCAATTATTTTTGTTCGGATAATAAGCCCTACTACCAAAAGGAATAAACTAGCTAAAAAGGGAATTCTCCATCCCCAAACGTAGAAACTATCTCCTGCAAGAGTGATACACAAGCCTACAACTGCAGAAGATAGTAGCATCCCCGCTCCTACCCCTGCATTTGGGATACTTGCCATAAATCCTTGCTGCTTTTTCTTACCCCATTCCATTGATAATAAGATGGAGCCTGCCCATTCTCCTCCAACTCCAACCCCTTGAATTAATCTCATTAACACAAGCAGGACGGGAGCCCCTATTCCAATCGTATCATAGCTAGGAATTAATCCCATCGCAGCGCTGCTCAAGCCCATCATCCATAAGGTGATGATTAAGGCGTTTTTCCGTCCTATTCGATCACCAAAATGTCCAAAGATAATGGCTCCTATCGGTCTTGCTAAGAAACCAGTTGCAAAGGTCGCAAATGACAGAATCGTTGCGATAAATGGATCTGAATTCGGAAAAAACAATTTCGGAAAAATGACAGCTGAAGCAGTAGCATAAAGTGAAAAGTCATACCATTCGATAACCGCACCAGAGGTAGAACCAACAAGCGCTCTTCTTGCCATTTTTTTGTCTGAAACTTCATTGACATTCATACTAGACATTAGTTACACCTCCGAAAAATAATAGAATGTTAGGAAAAACGGCATATTGCTTTATGAGCAGTGACCTTTCTTTTCCTGCAAGAAAAACACCTTGAAGTATGATTGAATAGATGTTTTCACCTCTTTTCACTATGAAAATATTATAAACAAATTATACTGAAAATTAGGTCTTTTTGTATCCTGCCTATTCTGCAGGAAAAATCATATTATTCTATACTGTTATGCTAGTAAGCTAGTTCTTAAACCCTATAAAAACAGTCTATCTTAACAACTAATAGACCACATTGGAGTTTGTTCATCCTTCTTTCTTAATCGTTTGAGTAGCTAACTGATGTTGAAAATGAAATCTTAGAAAAAGCTTTTCTATCTGCGGATAAAGAAAAATAACCATCAGGTCTAAAAAGCGACCATAATCAGCATCCCGATTCCAACTGGAACGTTGAAAAGATTGTTGTCAACTTATTTTAGATTTGTCATAAAAATTTCATTTTTTGCGTTTATGATGGAATTAATAAATCAGTTAAAGGTGGAATTTATAATGATGGAAACTATGGAACGAATGAATTTTGTGTTTAAAGGTGTCGGTCTAGTAATTGTAGTTGGAGTGGTTGTATTATTTGGAAGTTTACTTGGGTAGATTAGAGTATTTCATTGATGGAAGCAGTATGAACAGGACTAGAGATTAAACCGACAAAATGCCGATATTATACGCTAACGAAAATAGGGCCGTGCAGTGCAGCCCACGTGGTTCAATGGTTTTTACCCTAAAACGGACGGAGTCATGCTGTCCGTTTTAGGGTAAATAAAAACGCTAAACTTCAGGGATTCGGGAACAGAGTCCCTAATTATGATGTTTGATTCAAAATCTCAAGCTAGTTTAAGATCATGTTCCCCCGTTATTTGACTATATTAATCTAGCAGCGAGGTCATTCTCATGGAAAGTATCCGCCTTATTCCAACGTACTTCCTGTGCTAGTCAAAGTTAATTTAATTGTCTTCTTGCTATCTCCCCGGTAAATTTCCAATGTAATAGTATCTCCCGGTTTAAGCTCGTTATAGAGGTATTTCCTTAAATCATTCGATGTGGTTACTCCATGGTCATTAATTGAAACAATGACGTCCTGGGTCTGTAAGCCTGCTTTGGCAGCAGCAGAGTTCGGATCAACACTCGTGACCATAACCCCACCTTCGATATTTTTTGGAAGATTTTGTACATATTGCTGCGGGATTTCATCAAGGCTTGCCAAGCCTACACCAATATATGGACGTTCAACCTGACCATTTTCGATAATTTCGTTGATTATGGACACAACATCATTGCTTGGAATAGCAAACCCTAATCCTTCTACATCATCTTCGGATATTTTCAGGCTATTAATCCCAATGACCTGTCCCGCAGTATTGATCAAAGCTCCACCGCTGTTTCCTGGATTGATCGCTGCATCTGTTTGGATAACATTTAGATCCCAAGCACCGGCCGATGTTGAAACAGACACTGTTCTATCGACTGCACTGACAATCCCTTGTGTCACTGTATTTGATAAATCAAGCCCAAGCGGATTTCCAATGGCCACAACCTGATCCCCAGCCCTGAGAAGACTGGAATCGCCGAACCCTAAGGCAGAGACAGCATATTTGGCATCTATTTTTAAAACGGCTAAGTCTGTTAAAGCATCGGCCCCAATGACTTCTGCTGTTGTTTTCTCTCCCCCATAAACGGTAATTTCCAGTTTCTCCGCACCTTCAATCACGTGATTATTTGTGACAATAAAGGCATGATCACCATCAATTTTAAAGACAACCCCAGTTCCGGTACCACTTTCGACTGTGTCGGATCCACTTGTATTGGTATTAGGAAATTCTCTCCCTTGTGTCTGTTTTTGCTTATTGACAATCCCGACTATCGCCTTCGAAGCTCCCTCTACTATATCAGCAACAGATCCGGATGAATCTGATTTTGTTTTTTGTACGGTTACAGCACCGGATGAACTGCTGTTTCCGGCTGTTTCAGACACTGGTTTATCTTCTTTTAGCAATAAATCAGTCAAACCATCCACTTGCGGGACAACTGCCAACGTTAGAAGGGAGCCGATAATCCCTCCCGAAAGAGCTGTCGCCATGCCTTTCATCCATGTTTTTTCTCTTTTTTTCTGCGGCTTTTTTGGTTCCTCCTCAATGGAAATATTCTCGTTCAAGTCATTCATACCTATTCCTCCTATGATTAAAGTTCTATTTGTCGAATATGGATAAACGATCTTTATTACCCATATCATAATGAAGAATTATGAATAAACTATTAACAATCTTTTAATAGAGAAAGAAATCCTTTCAAATAACAAAACGGAGCTACCTAAAGGCAACTCCGTTTTGTTCATGATAAGTAAATCAATCCTGCTTATTCAACCCTCCCTTTCCAAGCAAGCATTCCATCATCCATATTTGTTACTTTAAATCCCTGACTTTCTAAAAAGCTTCCGGCAAAGGAACTTCTGTTGCCTGAACGGCAGACAAGGATATATTCTTTATTCTTATGTAATTCACCGATACGTGATTCAATCATCCCTAGCGGAATATGTATGGCTCCGGGAATCCTGCCCTCTGCTACTTCATCCTTCTCCCGGACATCTAGTAAATTCAACTGTTCTCCAGCTTCCAATTTTTCTTGAACTTCCTCTGCAGTTAAGTGTTCCATACTCTTTCCCCCTCGTTTGTATCAAACTTGCTTTGTTCATTATTTTCCTAAATGAGCTTGCCCACACTCTGTAAAATATCAGTGATAGGAACGAAATACAAGCAGTTTGCTTGGGAAAATGATAATGAGCAAAGCCGGGAAATTTTTATCATCGAATCAGCCATTTAGCTTTTCGCTGAATTTTTTTGTCTGCTGTCCGCAAATTCCATCCGCCAGCTGAAATATTCATTATCCGCATTTTTCTCATATTTTAACAGGGCATCAAACTTATTGCCTTTTTTGCTCTTCAGCCCCTTTACTAATACCACTCCGTTTTTTAACAATGTCTTGACCATCGTTTTTGTCGGTTTTTTCTTCATCGAAGCTAAAAACTTATCATTTTTCCATATCGTAAACTTACAACCGTTTTTCCAATTGCTGCAACCGAATCCTTTTTGCCCTTCAATAATTCCATGACCGCAGAGCGGGCATTTCCCCAGAACTTCCACTGTTTTCTTTACCGCAGTCACTTCGTTAATGACGATATCTTGTTCATTTTTAATGGTCTCTACTGATTTTGACATAAAATCAAAGATGAGCTGTAAAAACTCTTTTTTACTAAAGTTTCTTTTTTCTATATCAAATAATGATTTTTCAAGGCGTCCCGTAAACTCCAAGTCAAATAAATCTTTTACTGGAAATATTTCGACAAGCCTCCTACCTAAATTTGTGCATAACAGATTTTTATTTTGCATCTCAATATAGCCTACATCTTTTAACTTTTTGATGGTTTCTGCACGTGTAGCCGGCGTCCCAATACTAAAGCCGCTCAAAATAGCACGCAATTTTTCTTCGTTTTCACCATCACTATCATAGTTTTTCCCTGCTGTTTCCATTACTCTCAGTAACGTTTTTTCAGTGTGATGTTTAGGTGGCTTAGTAACATGAGACTCAATTTCATGCTTGAGCAAATCTACCTGATCATTGACTTGAACAAGTGGCAAAATCGTATCTTTCGATTGCACTTTCTCTACCTTTTTCCATCCCTCTACAAGTTGCACTTTTCCCTTCGAAATAAATAGGCCTTTTAAATCGGCGTTATTAATTTTCGTTTCGATTCTCGTTTCTTCATATTCTGCAACAGGCATAAACTGCATGATAAAGCGATTTTTTATGGCTTGATAAACTTGCGCTTCATCTGTAGACAACTGTTTAGGTTTTAAATAAGTCGGAACAATAGCACTATGGCTTTCAACTTTTGAGTTATCAAATATTCTTCTCGACTTCACAAACTTAATTTCATCTTTATACGGAAGGTCTGCAGCCAGCGTTTCTAACACCTTGGCTGTTTTACCAACAAGGCTCTCTTCTAAGGCTATACTCGCTGTACGAGGATACGTGATGAACTTTTTCTCGTACAAAGATTGAGCTACTTTTAATACTTTATCAGACGTCCAGCCCTTGTATTTATTCGTAATGTATCCTTGTAAATTAGAAAGATTAAATAAATAAGGGGGGTACTCATTTTTCTTCTGCACCTGTTTATCACTGACAAATGCGCATTTATCGATTAAAAATTGTTGAATGGCCTCTAATGTTTCCTTACTCTTAAATTTATCTTCTTTTCCCTCGATATAGGTTCCTTCATATTCCTGTTCATCTTGGGTTTTAAATGTAGCCTGAAGTTTATAATAATTTTCCGGAACAAAATTTTCAATTTCTTTATCGCGGTCATAGATAATCTTTAAGGTCGGTAGTAATACCCGACCAATATTTAAAGCCTTCCCCTTCCCTTTTTGATATTTAAGGGTAGCCACTGATGTTAAGTTTATGCCGATTACCCAGTCTGCCCATTGACGGCTGACTCCGGCATCTTGTAAAGGTTTGAGTTCTGTATTTGGCTTAATATTCTCTAGCCCTCTCAACACCTCAGCAGGAGTCCATTCATTCAACAGTAAACGATAAACGGGCTTTTCTGTTTTTAAATTGTAAATGATACTATCTCCAATTACTTGTCCTTCTCTATCATAGTCACATGCCGAAATTATATAGTCGACGTCGTTCCTTTGCATTAAAAACCGGATCGTCCTCAATTGTTTTCGGGCACCCATATCTTGCTTATCCCTATTTCTCGGATCACTTTTCACTTTATATTTAAATGCTTGAGGAATAAATGGAAAGTTCTCCATTTTCCATATAGACATTTTTTCATCATAATCTTTTGCATCATAAAGCTGAAGCAAATGACCAAATGCCCATGTAACAACATAGCCATTCCCTTCAAAATAACCATCCTGTCGATTTTTTATTTTAAGCGCATCTGCAATATTCCTAGATACAGAAGGCTTTTCTGCTAAAATTAAAACGCATCCCATTTTGAAGTCACACTCCTTTACTCCAAATTTTATTCTTTTAAAAGATCGAACAAGTGAGCGACATTCGAACTTTCTACATTATACCACCATTCTTTATTCTGATTATCATATCGGTCTTCCTGCAAATGATATAAATAGTTTTTACACCTTTGTTGACAGTCAACATTTAATGACGACCAATAAAAATAAAGGATCTGCGGAAAATCTGACCATTTTGTTGGGAACCAGAGTCTCCAATTATGAAGTTTATTTGCTTTTTATGCAGGAAAACGAGCATTATTTTCGAATAGAAAGTGAATAAGATGAAGTGAAGGAGAGAAAATTGAAATGAGTCCATATGATTTAAAAATAAAAGAATATTTAAATGATGCTAAAATAAACGCAGAGCATTTAATTTTGAACGAATCTTGTCATTCTGTTGAAGAGGCAGCAAAAGCTGTTCATGCGTGTAAAGAAGAATTTGTAAAAAATATTTGTATGATAGATCAAAATGAAAATTTAATCGTAGCCATTGTAAAAGGGGAAGATCGTGCCAGTACATCTAGAGTAAGTAAGATTTTAAATATTGCACGACCACGGTTAGCAACGGAAACTGAGGTATTAGAAAGAACTGGTTATCCAGCGGGAGGGGTACCTTCTTTTAGTTATTGCGCTAAATTTTTAATTGATCCTAGAGTAACAGAAATGACTTATGTATTTACCGGAGGAGGTTCACCCACTCAAAACATACGGTTATTTGTCATGTAAAAAAAATGATGGTTTCAGATTGAATATCTGTCATTTCATATAACATTTCAGCTTTAACATAAAGAAAAAGCACATTTTTCTTTGGAATGAGAATAGCATCCTACTTTGTTATGTTCCACGTTAGTATGAGGCCTAAATGTGTAAGCCCTCCTCCAAAACCATATAGTAATAAAGTATCTCCATATTGGACTTTCCCATCTTCTATTCCAAGATTTAATGCTAATGGAATCGAAGCAGATGAGGTATTTCCAAAATACTTCATACTAGTTAATGTTTTTTCCATGGAAAATCCAGATTTTTCACATATTGATTCAATCATCCTTAGATTAGCACTATGCGGTATAAACCAATTAATATCCTCTACGTTTAATCCTGTCTTGAGCAATAATTGTTGTATTCCAATCGGCAAAGTTCGAGATGCCCATTTATAAATTTCCCTTCCATTCTGAACCATTTTTCCAGTTGTATTTAAAGGTTTTCCACCCATAGTAGTTGCAAAGGTTGTTCTATAAACATTAATGCCGCCATCACCATTTGTTCCCATATGACTAGCAAGGAAACTAGGGTTTTCCTTATCATATTCGACTAACGCAGCACCAGCACCGTCCCCAAATAGAATACAAGTCGCCCTATCCTTATAGTCAGTTACTTTTGATAAAGTCTCAGTTGCAACAACCAGAATCTTTTTATGTGCCTCGGCTGTAATTAAATTGTTAGCCAGGTGTAGAGCATATGCAAACCCTGCGCATGTGGCATTTAAATCAAAAGCCCCGGTACAAGGAATATTAAAATGACTCTGAATCTGACATGCCACACTAGGAAATGCGTAATCAGGAGTTGTAGTTGCTACAATAATACAATCAACATCTTCCAAATCTTTTTTATATTTTTCCATTAAATTTTCAATAGCATTTATAGCTAAATTGGAAGCATATTCTTCATCTCCTGCAATTCTCCTTTCCTTCATACCGGTTCTCTGAACAATCCATTCATCATTAGTATCTATCATTTTTTCTAAGTCTTCATTTAATAATTTCTTTTGAGGAACATAGGTACCAATAGCTGTTATGCGGGCCTTAGAATGATTCATCAGACTACACCTCATTTTCCCTTTTCTTCTTATTATACCATCTAGTATTAGTACCTGGTATAAAAAATAAGAAAATTAAGTAAAATTAACCAATTTTTTGTCTTCAATGTCTTTATTTTCAGGAGGATTTATAGCTTTAAAGGTATTAAAGCATAAAAATCCCAATTCCTCATCTTGTACATGCCTCACGTTCCGATAAGGAGAATTTAATGCTTGAACGGAACTATCATCATTTATTAGATCATTAAGCAAAAGTACCTGATTTGCAAACTTTGTTAACAGGTTAATTTCTGCTAATTTTTCATCTGCAAAAGCTAATGCATCGATAGCCATAGTAGGAAATAAGCGCAAAACAATAGGCAGGTCTCCTGACTAAGGATCATCGCTTTCTGTCCCTTCCCATTTCTATAACGAAACAGTGGTTCATGATAGGTAGCTTCCCATTGCAGTGGCGCGACCGTGTCGGATTTTCACCGAACTTCCCTTTTAAGTTAAAAGCATTAATTTTCTTGCTTTTAACACCAATTGTTCGAACGTTATTAATTTTTAAAATATGAATTATGTTAAAGAGTATATAATCTCGTCTAATTTTGTAAGATTTTTTAAATCAATTGACATTATTTCGTTTGAGCAGATGTATTTTCTTCAATTGTTTTGACTCCTGTATCCTCTTTCTCCGTGCTCCACGACTTTAAAACGAAAACAGGAAGGAAAAAGATTCATTCGCCCTTTCGCTGTCTTCCCATCATCATAAAGCTAAAGCGACTGACCACCGGCTCAAATGATGATGAAGGCATTTCCCTCATAATAATCTTGCCTGGATTGTTAATGTATCACCAGTATTTTTTTGCGACAGACGACCTTTCGGTTAAAATGGCTTTTACCATTCAGAATCCTCTCCTTCATAACCCAGGATTTCGCCCAATACAACCATTTTATCCTACAACCATTATTCATGATGTGACAACGAGGAGATTATCAACTGGAGCAGATGGATCAGATTGTTTCAAACCTTTGGATATTTTGCAAATTACATGTGAATTCCTTGACTGTAAACGTTTATTAATGATATATTTAGAATATCATCTTACAGATTATATTCCCGTTAATTGTAAAATTAGCAACCTATATTTGTAATTTGATAATATTTATTTTTTTAGACGCTTAAGTGTCTTGAAAGGCTTAGGAGGAAATGTTAATATGCAAAACGGTAAAGTAAAATGGTTTAATAACGAAAAAGGTTTCGGTTTTATTGAAGTTGAAGGCGGAGACGATGTATTCGTACACTTCACAGCTATCCAAGGCGATGGTTTCAAATCTTTAGAAGAAGGACAGGAAGTTTCTTTTGAAATCGTAGAAGGCAACCGAGGACCTCAAGCTTCTAACGTTGTAAAACTGTAATTATATCATAACTTAAAATAAACGCAGGCTGGCGATTTCTCGTCAGCCTTTTTTTGTTGACTGCTGTCTTTTCCAGCTTTTCCCCACAAAGCCTAATTTTTTCGCCAACCGTACATGATGTAATACAAAAGCGATGGGCATAGGAACGTCCTCTGTCTTTGCGGTTTTGTTTGTAGAGAAAGCATCCGTTGCAGTATTGATTTATAATCTCTTCCACTTCGTTATAGATATCCTTACGGTTCATTCGATTTTCATCCTTCTTTTTATTGTATTCGCCACTCAGTTCTTCCTCTATTGCTGCTAAAGAATCTGCATTTTGCTGTAAATATTTTTTCCATCCAATGCCTGTGATGCCAGTTTATGCGCTTCTTTATTATCATTTCTTGAAATCGGCTGAAAACGCGGCTTCAGACCTAAACTTTTTATTTTTTGTTCTATGCGGTCGAGCCATTTGTTTAAATTTTCTTCATAACAGGGCCACTCTCCTTCCAGTTGTTTTAAAACACCTTGTGCGTCTCCCTTTATATCGCAAGGGACATGATGGACGCCAAGCTCGTCAAGCAGATTCAACGAGAACATTAAGGCCGCAGATTCCGCCTCATTATTATTGTCTAGCTCATCCATGCATTCATTTGCTCTTACACGGTATTTCCTTTTTCCCTGACGGTAATACACAACTGCTCCCAATCCTGATTGAAAAGTTTCTCTGTTATAGCCGCCATCAAAATAGATGATCACATCATGTGGTTCTTCTTCTATTTCCTCATTTAGTTTTTTTACTTCTTTTAATTTCCATGACTGGCCCATCTCATCATAGAAGGTCAACTCACTTGTCCGGTTTGACTTTTCAATATCTTCTCCATACAGAATTGCTTGTTCCCCATCTATCCAGTCAGAGGTAAAATAGACACCATTGGTTCCTTTTATTTTGTACAACCATTCCAATTTATATTTCATTTTCCTCCAACCTTTCGTCCAATATATCCAAGTCCATTGCTTCCTGAAATCGTCTAATGGAAACAGACAGAACTCTTTTTATTGATTTTTATCTTTCAAGATAATGTTATTTAGTTTATACTTTTTTCATCGAGGAAATGCCATTAGAGGGAAATTATATGATTTCCATAGCGGGAGGATTGTTCAATTGATTGAAGTATACTTTGATGGAGCTAGTGCAGGGAATCCCGGGCCGAGCGGTGCCGGAATTTTTATTAATGAAAACGGAAAGCTGGAGCATTATTCCATTCCGTTAAACAACATGAGCAATCATGAAGCGGAATTTCACGCTTTCCTGAACGCTTTACAGATTTGCCGGGAAAAAGGCTATCAGACTGTCTCTTTTCGCACAGATTCTGAACTAGTTAACAGAGCAGTTGAAAAGGAATTTGTCAAAAATCCAGTCTTTGCTCCGCTATTGGAAAAGGCATTGAAGCTGATTCAGGAATTTGATTTATTTTTCTTAAAATGGATTTCCAGTAAGGAAAATAAAAACGCAGATGAATTAGCCAGAGCGGCTATCCATAAATTTAATATACATAAATAGCGCTTGTTGATTTACAGCACTGTTGAGAAAGGTCTGATTATTATTTTGCATCGAAACCCTTTTTTAGCTGATTTTTCATTACTATTAGTGTCTCTTATCTGGGGAACGACATTTGTCATTGTACAAAATGCCATTACATTCTTAGCTCCCTTTTCATTTAATGGTATCCGGTTTTTGATTGCAGGGCTCTTCCTTATGGGATGGCTGCTATTATTTAAAAGACATCAATTAAAAAAACTGAATGGTAAAGTAGTATTTGCCGGAATTTTTATTGGTTTCTGGCTTTTTACCGGCTATGCCGCGCAGACAGCAGGATTAATGTATACTTCTTCCTCAAAGGCCGGTTTTATAACAGGGCTGAGCGTCATCCTAGTGCCCGTTTTTTCTTTCTTTTTATTAAAGCACAGGCCTTCGCAATATGCAATGATCGGAATGATCACAGCAACTGTCGGGTTATATTTAGTTGCGATGACAGATTCATCGCCGCTAAATATCGGAGATGGGCTCGTGTTTATTTGTGCAATTGGCTTTGCCCTGCAAATTATCTATACAGGAAAATATAGCAGCAGTGCCCCCGCTCTGTTGTTAACGGTGATTCAAATTATGACGGTTGCTATTTTGTCCTTAATAGGGGCTTTTTTATGGGAAGACTGGCGGGTGATGCTGAACCAGAAGGTTATGTTTGATCAGCATGTTGTAACAGCCTTGATTGTTACCTCAATCTTTGCGACGGCATTGGCATTTTTCGTTCAGACTTCTGTTCAAAACGTTACCACTCCGACAAGGGTCGCCTTAATTTTTGCTACTGAGCCTGTATTTGCCGCAGTAACAGGATTTATCTGGGCGGATGACAGACTATCGTTCAGCGCCATTGTAGGTTGTCTGCTTATATTTGCAGGGATGATTTTCTCTGAACTGCCAGCAAACAAAGTTTTTCTGCGGAGCAGTCAAAAAAATGAAATGAAGGATGAAACAATAGGCTTTAAAAAATGAAAAATGGAAAAGGCAGTTCCGCCTTTTCCTCAATTAAAACTGTTTAATTTCTAGAGTTTCGTTTATTCAAACGACTGCATCGATTTTATATCGCAATCAATTCCTGTTCTTTTACAAAACGTATGGCAGCACTGCGATTTTTCACTTTACTTTTTACAAGCGTTTCCAATAATGAGATAAAGAAGCTGCCATCAAAATCTTTTTGTGTCTTTAGCGTTAATTCGATGGCTGTAATGGTAATTTCATCTGTAGCATTTGTAGACTGTTGCCCAAAAGTAATAAATCCAATGGCATCCTCTTTCAGCATAAATCCTTTTTCTTTCAGAAAATCCACATATTGTGTTACCGTTTTCAATGTAATATCCATTCCTCTCCTATTTTTAACCCATATAAATATTACTGTAAATTGCGATATATTTCTATCCTTTTTTGAAAAAAGTGTCCCAGGTGGTGTCAGGCACCAAAAAAAGACAGATCCATTTGATCTGTCTTTTCAGTGAGGACAAAGAGGCAGTCATGCCCCTTGCTCTTCTATATTAAGAAAACGTTCTAACCCTTTCATTCCTACTTTGGAAAATTCATCCAGTATTTTTTCTTTGTTCAATTGAAATTTCGTTTGATTAAGATCGTATTTTATCGGCACATCACATTTAATTTCTGCCAGCTTTCGACTTAAGTAAAGCATCTCGAGTTCGGCTTCGATCTTTGATTTCTGTGCTTTAGTGAGTTGTTCAAGATTTGCTATAACTCCATCAACATGGTCATATTGCTGTAGTAGCTTAATGGCTGTTTTTTCACCAATTCCCTTAACACCCGGGTAATTATCGCTCGGATCTCCCATGAAGGCTTTCAGGTCGATCATCTGCTTGGGCCATATCCCTTTTTCTTCGTAAAATGTCTCCCGATTATGAACCACATAATTACCAAAGCCCTTCTTTAAAAGAATGACCGAAATATCGTCATCGATGAGCTGCAAAATATCCTGATCACCCGTCAAAATCGAAACAGATGCATCCTGTTTGGCTTGTACCGCAATTGTACCGATGCAATCATCCGCTTCATACCCCTCGATGCCAATGTTTGGCACATCAAAGGAGTCTACAACCTCCTTGACAAGGTCAAACTGTGGAATGAGTTCCTCAGGTGCCTCGCCTCTATTTGCTTTATATCCATCATACAGATCGTTTCTAAATGTCTTACTGCCCATATCCCAGCATACAGCGACATGGCTTGGCTTAAATGATGCCAGCGCCGTAAAAAAGTGCTTGACAAAGCCATTGACTGCATTTGTAGGCACTCCGTCTGCGTTATACATAAACCTGCCAGTTACAGCAGTCGCATAAAAAGACCGGAATAAAAGAGCCATCCCATCGATCAGCATGAGCGTTGGTTTATTTTTTAAATCCAAATGTAATCCACTTCCTTTATAGTAAAACATAGGATTTATTATATCATAAGTGAACATAGAAACGACTCTTTAAGGCTCCTGCGACGAATTCGAAAGACCCACACACATTACAGGTGACAGGGAGGCTTCTTACATGAATAAGTGTTCTCTGTTCCATTCTGTCTTGAACAGCCTGCAAGGGCGGTGTGGGCAATCTTTTTCCCTCTCATCAACCGCCGAATCTTCCCGATACTGCATGTTCCACAAGGACTTACTTCTCACACAGGCGTCTTCTTGCTTAAAATACAAGATGACATCTTTGCCATTTTCATTCAGAGATTAAGCCTTTTTCGAAACGGCCACAGGATGGTCGTCATATGAAATCCAGTCGCTGAAGCTGCCGAGATACAGCCTGACATCCTGAAAGCCAGCATCCTTAAGTGCCATAAAGTTTGGTACAGCTGTCACACCGGAACCGCAATAAACAATAAGAGGCTGATCCTTGCTCCATTCGGAGAATCTTGCTTTCTGTCTATCTGGTGGAAGGAAATAGCCGTCTTCTAAGCCTTCTGTCCAAACCTTATTCACGGCAGTCGGAATATGTCCTGCTTTTTTGTCAATCGATTCAAACTCTCCTGCGTAGCGGCGCTCCTCCCGCGAATCAATTAGAATTGTTGTCTTGTCGGATCGGTTAACAATTTGTCTGACATCCTCTACATCTGCATACAGATCATCTCTGATTGACAGCGGATAAACCGTATGTTCATACACAGGGATGTCGGAATTAACCGGGTAACCGGAACGGATCCAGGCGTTATAGCCTCCATTTAGAACAAATGTATGCCGATGTCCTGCATAGGTCAATAGCCACCAGAGCCTGGCGGCGAACGCTCCCTCTCCGCCATCATAGGCTACTACCTTTGTTTCTGGTTCAATTCCATATGTTTCTACCAACCGCCTGATTTGCTCCATATCCGGTAGCGGATGCCTGCCCCCATGTTTTCTTACCGGGCCTGATAAATCCCTCTCCAAGTGGGCATACACTGCTCCAGGAAGATGATTCTCTTTATACAGTGCTTCTCCTTCCTCACTGTTTCCCAGATTGAAACGACAGTCTACCAAACGAACATCATCTAGGTTTTCTTTCAGCCATTCATGATTTACAAGTATCGTCATGCTATGCCACCTCTCTTTTTTTGACCTATTCTTCTTGCGTATCTAGTCTAGTATACCATCATTTTTTTAGTACTTTAAATGCTGTGCGTGTGAACAGGGCAGCCTGTGTTTTAGATTATGCATGGTGCTTCTCTTGGATAATTGCCTGTCTCGTTCTAATCTACCTCAAGAATCTCCCATATCCATTGATTTAGCTTGTCGCAGATGTTATTCCCATAATGCAGGGAGTGTAATTGAGGCTCAAATGAAGTGCGCTGTTTTTCCATCACTTCTCGATATTTATAGACTTCATCCAACGGGACAAGAATTCCATGCTGTTTTGCCTGCATGAGCTGATGATAAAAGGTGACTAATCCATCTTCATCCGGAATGATACCGGTAAAGGAAGAATAAAGCGCCTCATGCGGCACCTTTCCTGTCAGAATGATATCTTTCGCCAACAGATAGGAGCGGACAGCCTGAATCAGCTTTTTCTGGCTTACGTGCGAGAAATTTTGACCGCCTATTTCTTTTAAATTCCTTACCATTAAATGAATATAGTGCTGATACAGGGCATATGAAGAGAAACTTTCTGCGGCACATCCAAACAATCTTTCAGCAAAGCCGTCCCAGTTCCGATAGACGATCGGAGAAAGGGACCATTCTAACAAACTGGGATTTGATTTCATCAACAGAGCAAATGCCTTAAATATATCCCAGCCCTGGGCATCGATCGGTGGCAGGCTCTCAATGGTTTCTGCTGCTTTTTCCAAAGATAAATAGGTTTTAACATCACGATAATGAAAAATAAACCGAACATCATAATCTGAATGTTCGGTTGCTCCTCCCCATGCACGGCTCCCTGTTTCAGCCGCAAACAGAATCCTGATATGATATTTGGCTTCCATTTCCTTTAACCATTGCTCCATGCTTTGCTCAGCCTCTTTCCGATGAAATCCTCAATATTATTCTAAGAAACACATAACAGACAGCATTTGTCCATTGGAAGCGGACAAATGCTGCTAATCTGTCTTTTTATGGTGCCTGACACCGGAATTATTTTTTTTCGAGATTGTTGGCGATTGTTTTTAGGTCGTTTATTGGTATTTCATTTGATAGCGAAGCAAGGACGCCTTGGTAGAATTCTTCGGCCTGATCGCTTAAGTGTGCCAGCAAGCTGGAGAATTCAGTTTCCAGTTGCTTGCTGTAGTGTTTTTTCAAGCTTTCTTTGCCTGATTCCAGATAGTGATCTGCCGGTTCCTGCAGATTGCTTTCCAGTTCTTCTCCTAATAGTTTGCGTTCATTCTTTTCAAAAAATGACTTAGGATTTTTAAAATACGATAACGCCGTTTTAAAGCGGCCCTTGTCAAGGGTGATAAATGCCGTTTCAAAATCAATGCTGTCAAGCCGCTTCATCTCATAGGTACTGAATGATGCCTCTGAACTCAGCTCCTGCAGCGAAGCAATGAGCGATTGCTCTGCCTGTGTAAGCACCTTGCCAATGAATGCCTCGATTCTAAGGGTCGTCGCACGAAGCTCCTGCGCAAAATCATAGCCAAAATCAGTCAGGAAGCCATCAAGGGCCTGCTGCAGCGCCTTCTTCAAATTTCTTCCGTCATCCTTTAATAGCGCCGGATTGAAGGATTCCTTCAGGAAATCAGAAAAGCGAAGGAAGACACGCTGCTTGATATAGAAGACTAACTCATCGGTTTCCTGATTCAACCGCGTTTGCAGGAATGTACTTTGCTGCTCTTTGATACAGGTTAACATTTGTTCTTTTTCAGCTTTTAACTGTTCCCGTTTTTGCGCTTTTGTTTGCTGATCAGCTTCTGCAGAATGAATAAAACTGTGTAATTGTGCGATCATCCGCTGCCATTCTATTTTCGCCGCTGTCACCGCAATCTCCCGTAAATCATGCTCAATAAAGGAATAAAATTTTTCTTTGAAATCGCCGATTCCGGATGAAATGTCTGATTTCCCTTCCAGCTTCTCTTTCAAGGCCTGCAGACTTGATACCGGGAATAAATACGGCTGTCTTATGCCATAGGCAACCAGCTGTTCTTCCACATAATCGAGAACGGCATGCATTTCATCCTCATCATGAGCTAAATCGACTGCATTGACAATAAAGAACATTTTATCGAGAGCAAATGTATCCTTTACTCGCCCAAGCTGAATTAAAAATTCACGATCTGCTTTAGAAAAGGCATGATTATAATAGGTGACAAACAAAATCGCATCCGAATTCTTAATATAATCAAAAGCTACTCCGGTATGACGGGCATTGATCGAATCAGCTCCTGGTGTATCCACCAGCGTGATGCCTTTTTTCGTTAATTCACAATCAAAATATACTTCGATCCACTCGACTAGACAGGACCGTTCTTCATTGGCTACAAATTTGGTGAATTCATCTAAATTCGTCAAAATCAATTGACCAAGCTGCTGTTTGTAAGCATCAATACCACGGACAAAAGCATGTAGAAAGGCGAGATGTGTCTTCTCATAAGCATCAACTTCTTTAATATCTTCTTCGACCTTCTTTGCTGTCAGTACTGCATCATTGATGTCAACCGCTTCAAGTGAAAAGGCTCCAAGCGAACGATTGACATCCGTCATTAAGGTGTCATTGTTTTTCAACTTGACTAGGACGGTTCCGTGCGGATGCTTAGCATCGACCGGCATGATTTTATTGATCGCGGCAGTTGTCGGATTTGGTGAAACAGGCAACAGCTTGCTCCCGATTAAGGCATTGGCAAAAGAAGATTTACCTGCACTGAATGCCCCGAACAGAGCAACGGTAAATGATTGATGCTCCATGCGCTCCGCTTTTTGCTGTAACTCCTCAGAAATCTTCCTAAAACCAGGTATTCCCTTAACCTGATCGGCAGCATATTTTAAGGATGAAATAAACGGAGCAATATCGGTCCGCTCCTGTACGTTCCTGCTTCCCTCTGTACGTTCCTTGCTTACTTTCGCAGGTCTTACCCTTTCTTCAACCTTTTCGTTGAGGTCATGGTACACTACATCCTCCTCAGCCGTGTGATCGACCGTGAGCCTGGCATATAGGGCTTGATATCGTTCGGTATCAAAGTGTCCAGTCAGCATTTGTTCCAAATGGATCTTAACGCTCAGGATTTGTTCATCCAATGCAGTTAAACGGTTTGCTGCATTTACATACACATTTAGGTGTTCCAGTTCCCTGCTTAGTTGCTGCTCAGCTGCTGACTGTTTGACCTTCCATTGGTCAAGATAGGCGGAAATGAAAGAGATAAGTTGTTTCTTCGTTCTTCTCTTAATGGCATCCGCCACATCTTTTGTATATTGTAAAACATAATCGCCGGAAAGCCGTGCTCCCGATTTTACAGTTTCACTCAGCAGGTCTTTATCAAAAGAGACCTTAAAGCCCTGTACTGTCGATAAAAGCTGCAGGTCTTCTAATTCACTTTCCCGCAAGATACGCTGCAGTACCTCTTTTATGTGCCAGTCAATTTGCGATGTGACTTTTTCTGCAAGTTCTTCATAGAAGCGGTCCAATCTGGCCTGCCGTTCCTGTTCTGTTTTTTGTTTGGCAAAAAATAGTCCCATTTTAAAATCAGGCTGCATTGCCGCAAGATACTGCTCCGCTAAATCCCTTGTTGAAAAAGGCATTAAATAAGCATTATCCAAGACTTGATCAATATCGTCGTACAGTTGCTTTTCCTTTGCAGCAAGAGAAGATTTCATTTCCTCAAGCTGAGATGATAGATCAGCTGCCTTTTGGAAAAGCTCCTGTCTTTCTTCTTCCGTTAACTCATTCAGCTTTTCTTCCAGCCTTGCAACTTCTTCCTCATTTTTCGTCATTAGGAAAGCAATATGCTCTTCCCCGAGCTTTTTCAACGAATGATAAACCGAATCCGGCAGTGCATGGAAGCGTTCACTGACCTTTTCTTCGATAAACTGCTTCAATGCAGGATATTGATTATGAGGATGATCTGTTTTTTTCAATGTAGTATAAAAAATCTGTGCGGGACGAACCCCCCACGAGGCAAAGGAATGTCGGACACTGTCTTTAAATGCCTCAAAGCTTAATTCCTCTTCTCGGTGCTTATCAATTTGGTTAATGACTAGATATACCTGTTTACCTGCTTCTGTCAATTCTTTTGTAAACAAAAAGTTCAATTCGCTTTGCACATGATTATAATCCATTACATAGAACACGATATCTGCCAAATGCAAGGCGGATTCGGTAGCAATCCGGTGTGCGTCATCGGTCGAATCAATTCCCGGTGTATCCATTATGATGATATTTTCCGGAATCGTCGTTTTGGAATAGCTGATTTCTATTGATTGAATAGAATCTCCATCCTTACAATATGATTTTACTTTCTCATAATCATAAGGAGCCGGATATTTGAGTGGACGCTCTTCCTTAAAATAAACCTTCGCATAATCGTCCCCCGATTTGATTTTGACTAGATTAGCACTCGTCGGAATTGGACTGGAAGGTAAAATGTTCTCTCCCATTAACTGATTGATCATGCTTGATTTTCCAGCGGAGAAATGTCCGCAAAAAGCGATGGAATATTCCTGTTTCTCCAGTTTCATCGCTAAGTCTTTTGCCCTATCGGCTGTCTGTTCATTTTGCTGGTTTGTAACAATTTCAAACAGGGCCGCTATTTGCCCTTTCAGCATTGTTGCATCTCGCTGTATTTGCGTATTGACCATGAATGTACTACCCCTTGTTTTTTCAATATACAAACTATTTTAAACGATCTTCCGCTTATTTCCTACATAAAAATGCTGAATATAGATGAAAGAGAAAAGAATTTTTTCCCTACCGAGCATGAATAATGGATCATTTAATATACACTTCGGGATTTTATATGGTGGGGAACTTAATAAGAGCCTGGTTTTTACGAATATTCTAGGATTTTCAAGAGGTCAATGAATCAGATAACTTGCACCTTATTGGAGTAAAATGGAGAAATCCTCCACTAATAAGCCTTTTTCAGGTAAAAATAAAGCCGGCTGTCACGAACCATGAACACCGGCTTTATTTGATATGGACTTCATTCATTAGCTATTACCTTCTTTGCAACAGCAGTGTTAAAAATGACTAGGCAGTATTTATCTATTATGATGATGCGGTTTCGTCACACGGTTCAAAACATATCTTAACACAAATGCATAGATCACAACTGAAATGCCGATGAAAAGATAAACCATAGAAAGACACACTCCTGCCCGCCTTCATTGATAATAGATATCATTTACAATTACATCGTAGCATGACTGTTCCTGAATTTCAATCAGGATCAGGTATAACAGGTCTTTTATCCCGGAATGAACGAAACAGCGGCTGTCAAAAATGGGTGTCACAACTTAGTTATGACACCCATTTTTATTTTATAACAATCAAAAAGCCGATTTCTCAAGGACTTCTCCGACCCTGTACATACAGAAAATGCTAGGGAACGGACGATTATCCGAGTTTTAGCATTTATATGAAAATCTGTTTGAGGCTACGTCCTCCAACTATTTCAAACGGGTTTACCAAAGTTTAAACCTTTTTCAGTTCCTTTTTCTGTGATGGAACCATATTAAAAATAATATTGAGAATAATGGCAGAAATACTTCCGGCAACAATTCCACTATCTGTTAAAATACGGACGTTTTGCGGAAATTGATCAAATAACCCTGGAACAGCTGTCACTCCTAGACCAATGCCAACGGAGCAGGCAATAATTAATAAATTTTCCTGTGAATTAAAATCCACTTTACTTAACATCTTAATTCCATTTGCCATGACCATGCCAAACATCGCCACCATGGCGCCGCCTAGTACAGATGATGGAATAATCGTTGTCAAAGCCCCCATTTTCGGCATAAAACCTAATAGAATTAACATCCATGACATTGTAAAAATAACACTTCTTGATTTAACACCTGTCAGTTGCAAAAGTCCGACATTTTGAGAAAAAGTCGTATAAGGAAATGAATTAAAGACTCCACCGAGCATAATAGCCAGTCCTTCTGCACGATATCCTTTTGCTAGATCCTTTTCAGTCACCTTTTTTTCACATATATCACTAAGTGCAAAATAAACTCCGGACGACTCCACAAGTCCGACCAAGGCAACCAAAATCATGGTAATAATTGGTGTCAATTCAAATGACGGTGTCCCAAAATAAAACGGCTGAATCATGTGAAACCATGAAGCATCATATACCGGAGTAAAATCTACTTTTCCCATAAAATACGCAGCAATAGTACCAATTAATATTCCTATTAATATACTAATGGCACGAATAAAGCCGTTAAAAAAGCGGTAGATTAACAGAATAACCATTAATGTTCCAAAGGCAAGAGCCATATTAGACATACTACCAAAATCCGAACTTCCCTGTCCTCCCGCCATATTGTTCATCGCGACCGGAATAAGAGAAATTCCAATAATCGTTACCACAGACCCAGTTACAACAGGTGGAAAAAACCTTACCAGTTTGCCGAAATATTTAGCAATAACAATGACAAACAAGCCAGAAACGAGGATCGAACCATAAATGGCGGACAACCCATATTCATTGCCAATCGCTATTATCGGTCCGACAGCTGTGAACGTACATCCGAGTACGACCGGAAGCCCGATTCCAATATAGCGCGTGTTCATGGTCTGAAGAATAGAAGCAATCCCACACATAAAAATATCGATGGAAACCAGGTACGTTAATTGTTCCTGATTCATTCCCAGCGCTCCACCGATGATTAACGGAACAATTACGGCTCCTGCGTACATCGCCAGTACATGCTGTATTCCTAAAGATGTGGTTTTCCAAATATTTCGATTCATTTTTGAGAGGCCTCCGTTAAATCTTCATAGAATGCCACCTGCTTATCTGCCAGTGAAGCGATTCGTGCCAGGGACTCCACTCTGTATCCCTGTTCCCGCAGAATCTGACCGCCATCCTGGAATGATTTTTCAATGACAATTCCAATACCGGCGATTTCCGCCCCCGCCTGTCTCGCCATATCCACGAGCCCTAATGCAGCCTGTCCATTAGCTAGAAAATCATCAATAATCAGCACACGATCTTTCTCATTGATGTATTTATTTGAGATTGAAATTTCATTCGTTTCTCCCTTTGTGAAGGAGTATACCTTGGAGGTTAACAAATCATTAATCAATGTTAATGACTTTCTCTTTCTGGCAAACACAACCGGAATCTGCATTTCCAATCCTGCCATGACTGCCGGAGCAATACCTGAGGATTCAATGGTTACGATCTTAGTGATCCCTTCACCGGAAAAACGGCGCGCGAATTCCCTGCCGATTTCGAGCATTAGTTGCGGGTCAATCTGATGATTCAAAAAAGAATCTACCTTTAATACTGAATCAGACAGGACAATCCCTTCCTGCTTAATTTTTCGCTTTAGCATTTCCATATTATTCCTCCTCTAATATTGAACGAATCATAAAATTACATTCGTCCATGCAACCATAAAACAAAACCAAGATATTGCAAAAAGTGCATAGCAATCCCTCTCCAGTCATCAGCTTAGGCTGTTGGTTTTTTCGATTCATACACTTGAAGTCCAATGACTTAAGTCACACTCGCTGCATTACAGCCCGGAAATAAACGATATCATGGCCGTTACTGCCTGCGGGTACAGAATTTTAAAAACCCGGTCTGCATGGTGCCAATAATACGCAAGTTCCCATAAAATAAGTTTTATTATATCATCTGTATCACATTATTCAATAGACATTCAATAAATACACGTATTATATTATTAAAGAGGTTTAAGAACATTCGTGTTTTTCTGATGTTTTATTTCTTTCACTTTAAATGATCATTGTACCTCTCGATGTCATTTTAAAATTTTTCTCTTGTCAAGTAGATATGTCACTTAGGACGATAGAACCAATGAACAAAGATAACAATATAATTTTGTGACATTGTTCACTTTTTATTCATTCAACCATTTTACGTTGATATAGCAAAGGAAATCGTCCTAAAAAGAATGGCAAATTCATCAAAGCTGTTTCCTTTCCGTTCTCGACGTTCACATTTTATTCAAATTTAAAAACTATCAAAAGTGATTTTAATCACCGCCAAATCAATTTAACACTGCTATTATAGTAATAAAGCAAAATATGAATAATTTGTGAACTGCCATAAACGGTGTGGAATCTTCACAATAGTCTAGTATTATGAAATTGTAATCATTTACTTTTTCCAATCCAGCGAAGGGAGTGAGGGAGAATGGCTCAACCAAAACATAAGACTGAAGGAAAAGCAACTGCTGATGAAAACACAAATTTAAAAGGAACATTGGCCTCTGTTTTTTTGGTTGGTTTTGTGATTATAGCCACTTGGGTAAGCGTTTACTTTGTGTATCTTGATCGTTTTTAAGAAGGATAAAGGGGGAATAAAGCCATGCATATGCATAAGTTTGAAAAGGCTTGGCTTACTTTCGGAATAGCAGCACTTATCGTTTTCCTAACCGTTTTAGGTGTAAGTGCTTTCTATCTTGGAAATCAGCCACCAAGCTGTTTATCTACTATTAATCCAGAAAAGGTAGATACAACTGCTCCATTTGATAAACCTGGCCTTAATAAAGTTGAAGGAAAAGAATGGGATTATGAATTAGTTTTTGTAGCGTCTGCGTTTTCTTTTAATCCAGCGTCAGTACAAGTTCCGCTCGGAGCAAAAGTAAAAGTGATGGCAACAACGAAAGATGTTATCCACGGTTTTGAAGTTGCTGGAACAAACATTAACATGATGCTTGAACCAGGCTTTATCAGTGAAATTGTCACTACATTTGACAAAGAAGGCGAATATTTAATTCTTTGTAACGAATATTGCGGTGCTGGTCACCACTTAATGACATCAAAAATCGAGG